>NZ_JBLJDO010000029.1:0-23178 GCF_059410345.1 Sulfurivermis sp.
GGCACGCAGGCTTCCCGGCTCGATATCCCCATAGATAATTTGGATTTCTGAGGACCAGACGTCGGCCACGGATCCCTCCCCATCGCCAGCCTTGCGATGCGGCTCCACAATATCGATCAAGCGTCCCATCTCCGGCTCTTCCAGCAGGGATTCGGGATCGCTGCATCCAGCCAATAATCCCATCACCGCACACAGCAGATACATCCATTGCCAGGGGCATGCTGTCTTCCTGTTCATCCGGTGCTCCTATGGCTTGGTGTAACCCTTGCTACCCTTACCCGGCGGAGCTTCGTCCCGCGCCACCCGAATTACGAAAACATCCCGGTCCTTGCTCACCAGTTCACCGCCTTGGTCGTGTTTGGGTGGCGGGCCTTTGTGGCCCTGCTCATTCTTTGTCGGCTTGCTTTTCCGCCGCTGCGGCTCGAACGTCCCCTGCACCTGCAACTGGATGCGGTTCTTGCCATTCTCCAGCGGGATACGGACGGTTTCGCTGGTGCCCGGCTTGGGTTTGAACAGTTTGCGTAAATAGTTTTTGTTTGGCGTCACCTGGAAGGTACGGGGATCAATGGCTTCGTGGTAGTGGATGGTCATCTCCAGCTCCTTGGTCCCGGCCGGCACATGCAGATGATCGCGCAGGGGCGTGGAGTAGGTCAGTAGCTCATTGGATTCCATCGACTCGCCGCGGAAGCGGGTTCCGGGAAAGCGCTTGTCACCGTCATCATCTCCTCCGCCGGGATATTCCTCGCCGGGACAGGCGGGGCCGGTGGTACGGCCGGTTACAGTAAAATCATCCACCCAAGGCAGATTTGGGTCCTCATCAGGAACACTGTCGTAATCCCACTCGTCTTCCCCGTATCGGATATCCGGGATTAACCGATACTCTCGATCGCCAGGCGGATAGGGGCTAATCAACTGCAAACCAGTTTTTGTTGCCCCAGGCTCTCCTACCATACCCCAATGAACAGCATTACTTTCACTAATCCCAAATATCCCTGACTGCCCCCAAGGGGCATCGATTGCAACCGGCACATGCTTTCCATCAGGTGAGAAGCTCCGTGAAGCATCCGACGGAAAATCATCCGCGTTAAAACCTAGGGGAGGCACATCATCCGAGCAGCTTATATCCAGTGCAAATATGAGTACCGCTCCTGTATTCTCCGGAGGAGCCTTAATGTCATATTTGTACACAAACAACCCTTGTGAATTCCGCTCTACGCTAGCAGACACACTAGTCATTGAAATATCGTCATCACGCAAATAAGGATCCTTCAAGTCCCCAGCTAGTAGCTTCGTAGAGTGAAACAGGAAAATTGACACCAACAGAAAAACATATTTAGTTATCGTCTCCATTACCTGTTCCCTCAATTTTGAAAGCGGTAGTGAATGGAACTCTTTCTGTGATCAGGTTTTCCATCGAGTTCATTCACCCAATAATCCAAGTACCGCAGAAGTGCCCACTGTTCTCCGCGAAAATCAATCTTTGTGGCTCGCATGTTTTCTCCGGGCGACTCCTGTCCGGGCGTCCCGACCAAGCGGTCAATGGAATTGAGGTCGATATCAACCCCCTGCCGATGTGAACCGTGACAAAGATCGGTGTCGGCAACCACCCGTCGCGTGGCGAGAACGCCGCCGTAAGGAAGGCTTCCATCGTTCAACGACAGCAGACGCCCAGTCGTCAGGTGATATATCGACGCCAGTGTCATCACCCTGGAACGGGTATTCGGCGTCAACCAATGGGGGCTGGGGTCGTGCGGGCAGGTTCCGCCATCGGCGAAGGCCAGCGGCGCATTATCGTGCGTAATCCGCACCAGGCCGGGAATGGCAATCCTCAGCTCTTTGTCTGCGGGCTCTCCAACCACCTTGGGGTCGATGTCCGTTGCCGGCCGTTCCAACTCGATGCGGATGTTCTCGTCGACGCCATGGTCATGCGCCTGGTAGCGTGCCTTGAATATCCCGTCGCCATCGCTGTCGCCCTCGATAACGGTGTCCTTCTCCGCGGCGCCGCCATGGTTGAGTGTCGAATTGAATCCCATGCTGCTGAACTTGCCGGTGCCGATTTCGCCGTGCGTGAAATAGCTCTGGCCGTTGGAGCCGCCGACCACCGTCGCCGTGTATTTGATGCGCACGCCAGCCGATGAAAATAGTGTGGCGCCAGCCACCATCACGCACCAGATGGATACTCCTCCAACCTCGCCACCCTATGGTTTCCTGTGCTCCTTATCCCGCTTGCCCGGCGGAACATCGTCCCGCACCACCCGGACCACGAAAACATCCCGGTCCTTGCTCACCAGTTCACCGCCTTGGTCGTGTTTGGGTGGCGGGCCTTTGTGGCCCTGCTCATTCTTTGTCGGCTTGCTTTTCCGCCGCTGCGGCTCGAACGCCCCCTGCACCTGCAACTGAATACGGTTCTTGCCATTCTCCAGCGGGATACGGATGGTTTCACTGGTGCCGGGTTTGGGATTGAACAGTTTGCGTAAATAGTTTTTGTTTGGCGTCACCTGGAAGGTACGGGGATCAATGGCCTCGTGGTAGTGGATGGTCATCTCCAGCTCCTTCGTCCCGGCCGGTACATGCAGGTGATCACGCAGGGGCGTGGAGTAGGTCAGCAGCTCATTGGATTCCATCGACTCGCCGCGGAAGCGGGTTCCGGGAAAGCGCTTGTCGCCGCCGTCATCACCGCTATCAGGATATTCCTCACCGGGGCAGGCGGGGCCGGTGGTGACTCCAGTGACAATCCAGTCCTCTAACCATGGCACCTCGGGATCCTCTTCCTCAACGTTTGAATAATCCCATTGTTCCTCCTTGTAGCGAATGGAAGGGATTAGGGTGTACACGCGAGAGCCAGGCGGATAAGGGCTGATAATTGTCATTCCCCTGCTAACGCCACCTGGTTCCACGCCTACGGCCCAACCTACGCCATTGTGAACTGCAATGGTCACGATAGCTGCTTGTCCCATAGGAGCATCCACCGCCACAGGCACGTGCTTGCCATCCTCTGAGAAATTTTGTGCCCGCAAAGCGGGATTCCTTGGATAATCAGACGCATCAAATCCTCTGGCGTCCGGTTTGGCCTCGCAACTGATATCTACCCCGAAGGTCAATACCTTTCCAAGGTTGGAAATGGGCGAATCAATGTCGTACGTATAGACATAGTGCCCGACGGCATTACGCGCTACATCGACCGTCACCATAGTCATGGAGATGTCTTCGTCGCGCAGCCTCGGATCCTTCAACGGCTCTGCGGCCTCGACTACGACTACCCACGCGCACAGACATACCAGCGGAATCGTAATGACACTCTTCATGATTGCTTTCCCCCGCTAAGGCAAGCGCCAGTGGATCGAAAGGAGTCTTCTGACCGGATCCTCATCTATTACAACTGTCCTGTAGGTGTAGTGAAGAGACCCCTGGAAGCCGTGGACGACAAAGTGCTCCATGAATTCAAGTAATGTTAGAGGTCCGCCGCCAGCGTCATCTACCGACATGTCCATTCCCCCTGTGTCAACCCTATTGAGATCAATATCGATCCCCTGCCGGTGCGATCCATGGCAGTGAGCATCCCGTGCATTTTTCGTCGGACTGATGTCCCTGAGCTTGTTGGCGATCACGCCGCCATACTCCAGACTCGCATCGTTGATCGACAGCATCCTCCCCGTCTCGATATGGTAGATGTCCGCCAGGGTGTTCACCTTCTGATGCGTGTGCGGCATAAGCCAGTGGGGTTTCGGGTTGTGGGGACATCCACCAGTGTCGGCGAATCCGATGTGAGCCAGATCGGATGTAATCCGCACCAGGCCGGGAATGGCAATCCTCAGCTCTTTAGTCGGCGGGCTCTCCAACCACCTTGGGGTCGCTGTCCGTTGCCGGCCGTTCCAACTCGATGCGGATGTTCTCGTCGACGCCATGGTCATGCGCCTGGTAGCGTGCCTTGAATATCCCGTCGCCATCGCTGTCGCCCTCGATAACGGTGTCCTTCTCCGCGGCGCCGCCAGGGTTGAGTGTCGAATTGAATCCCAAGCTGCTGAACTTGCCGGTGCCGATTTCGCCGTGCGTGAAATAAGCCTGACCGTTGGAGCCACCGACCACCGTCGCCGTGTATTTGATGCGCACGCCTTCCAGCGGCTCATCGCAGCCAAGGTCATCCTTGACAAGGACATTGAGCTCCGCTGCCTCTCCCTCGGACGAACTGGTTCGTTTTGGAGCGATGCTGTCCGGAAATATGGCCCGATCGATTCTCGGCACGAAACGGGTAGGCCGGAACGTATCGGCACCAATCATCACGCTATCGTGAAGCACTTCCACCTGATAGCGATCCTTTTCCGGCATGCAGCGAAATCCCAGTGCCCGCCACATCCAGCCGATGGGACCGCACCGACCATTGCTCCAGCACAGATCGTCACCCCCCACATAGCTGGTGCTGTACGATGCAATGATTTCTCCGGTTTTCACATCGCGCCAGTTCCAGGTCCAGGTTTCACCCGGCATGACGCCGTAAACCCACTCCTTGGCTACCGGGTCCCAAACCCATGGGTCCAGCCCGATGTAGGCGCCTACTGCGTCATATTTCTGGCGTTCATATAGGTTCTGTTGGATCAGCACGACACTGGCATCCTGAACAGAGTACTGAACTGCCCCTTCGAACCAGGTGAACACCGCCCTGGCGGGAAGAGGAATACAAAGGATGGCGAGCACGCCAGATACGGCTGCACCACGGATGAGCGAAAGCAAACCAAGGGGTAACTGCTGAGCGAAGCGAAAGTCCATTGGGAAAAACGGCATTCCGTGCCTCCTTCCATGAGAGTCCATATAAACGCAATGGTTATTTATCCCAATGCGACGGGCCTGTCAACCAAGCTTTCCGCCCTTGCATCCATGGGCGTACCGCATCATCATTAGCGGCTTTCCCGCCGCCCCAGGACCGTAATGCCCACCTCGCGCGCCTATCCGCTGCTAGAACAGGTCGACACGCCGGAACAGTTGCGCCAGCTCGACATGGCCCAGCTCAAACAGCTGGCGGACGAGCTGCGCGACTATATGGTGCGTTCGGTCAGCCATACCGGCGGTCACCTCTCCGCCGGCCTTGGCACGGTGGAACTGACCATCGCCCTGCACTACGTCTATGACACGCCCAACGACCGCCTGGTGTGGGACGTGGGGCACCAGAGCTATCCGCACAAGCTGCTCACCGGCCGCCGCCAGCGCTTCCACACCCTGCGCCAGAAGGACGGCCTGTCCGGCTTCCCGCGCCGTGAGGAAAGTCCCTACGACACCTTCGGCGTCGGCCATTCCAGCACCTCGATCAGCGCCGCCCTGGGCATGGCCCTGGCCGCGCGGCGCGAGGCGGCAAACCGCAAGGTGGTGGCTGTGATCGGCGACGGCGCGATGACCGCCGGCATGGCCTTCGAGGCGCTGAACCACGCCGGCGACCTGGACGCCGACCTGCTGGTGGTGCTGAACGACAACGACATGTCCATCTCGCCCAACGTGGGCGGACTGTCCAACTACCTGGGCCGCATCCTGTCCGGCAAGCTCTATTCGTCCATGCGCGAGGGCTCCAAGAAGGTGCTCAAGACCATGCCCTCGCCGGTGTGGGAGCTGGCGCGGCGCATGGAGGAACACGCCAAGGGCATGGTGGTGCCCGGCACCCTGTTCGAGGAACTGGGCTTCAACTACGCCGGCCCCATCGACGGTCATGACCTGGATCAGCTCATCAAGGCCCTGCGCAACATGCGCTCCATGTCCGGCCCGCAGTTCCTGCACATCGTCACCCGCAAGGGCAAGGGCTTCGCCCCGGCGGAAGAGAATCCCTGCGCCTATCACGGCGTCACCGCCTTCGACCCGGCCACCGGCACCATGCGCGCCGCCAAGCGTGGCGGCCCCAGTTACACCGAGGTATTCGGCCAGTGGCTGTGCGACATGGCCGGCCACGACGAACGCCTCATCGGCATCACCCCGGCGATGCGCGAGGGCTCCGGCATGGTGGAGTTCTCGCAGCAGTTCCCCGACCGCTACTTCGACGTCGGCATCGCCGAACAGCATGCCGTCACCCTGGCCGCCGGCCTCGCCTGCGAAGGGCTGAAGCCGGTAGTAGCCATTTACTCCACCTTCCTGCAACGGGCCTACGACCAGCTCATCCACGACGTCGCCCTGCAGAATCTGCCGGTACTGTTCGCCATCGACCGTGGCGGCCTGGTCGGTCCCGACGGCGCCACCCATGCCGGCAGCTTCGACCTCAGCTTCCTGCGCTGCATCCCCAACATGGTGGTGATGGCCCCGGGCGACGAGAACGAATGCCGCCGGATGCTCAGCACCGGTTTCCGCCACAACGGCCCGGCGGCGGTGCGCTACCCGCGCGGCGGCGGCCTCGGTGCGGCCATCGACCCGGCGCTCACTACCCTGCCCATCGGCAAGGGCGAGCTGCGCCGCCAGGGCAAGGATGTCGCCATCCTCGCCTTCGGCGCCCCACTGGGCGCGGCCCTGGCGGCGGCGGACAAACTGGATGCCACCGTGGCCAACATGCGCTTCATCCGCCCGCTGGATGCCGAGCTGGCGCTGGAGCTGGCCGCGAGCCACCGGCTGCTGGTGACGGTGGAGGACAATGCCGTGCTGGGCGGGGCCGGCAGCGCCGTCAACGAATGCCTGGCGGCACACGGGATACAGGTGCAAGTGCTGAATCTGGGCCTGCCCGATCGCTTCCTGGAACAGGCCAGCCGCGACGAGTTGCTGGCGGAGTGCGGGCTGGATGCCGATGGTATACTGCGGGCCATTCAGACGCGCCTGCAGGGAGCACTTGCCATCCCCCCCGCCGCTGATGTAAATTCTTAGCGAATCACTCAACTATTACGCCATGACAGCCAGATTTACCCTCAAGGTCTTAACGGACTTTGCCTCCGCCCATTCCCTGCGGGATTACCCCGGAGATTGCAGCCGGCTGCATGGTCATAACTGGAAGGTGGAAGTGGAAGTGCAGGCCGACAGCCTGGATGAACTCGGCATGGTGCTGGATTTCAAAACGATCCGTCAGGCCGCCCGCAAGGTGGGCGATGAACTGGACCATCGTTTTCTGAACGACATCCCGCCCTTTGACCGCATCAATCCCACGGCCGAGAACATCGCCGCGCACTTCTACCGCCGCCTGACCGAAGAACTCAACGACACCCGCGCCAAGGTTCATGCCGTCACCCTGTGGGAGACCGAACGTGCCAGTGTCCGCTACACAGAGGAAGCCTGAAGCATGACCCACGCCTGCGAGACCATTGCCGACGTCCAGAGCAGTGAGGATACGCGCCGTATCCCCATCAACAAGGTCGGCATCAAGGACATCCGCCACCCGATGCGCATCCAGGAGCGCAACGGCGGCGAGCAGCACACCGTTGCCAACTTCAACATGTACGTGAACCTGCCGCACAACTTCAAGGGCACGCACATGTCACGCTTCGTGGAGATATTGAACCGCCACGAGCGCGAGATCTCGGTCAAGACCTTCAAGGAAATGTTGAAGGAGATGGTGGTGATCCTCGAGGCCGAGGCCGGCCACATCGAGATGTCCTTCCCCTACTTCGTCAACAAGGCTGCCCCGGTCTCCGGCGTGCAGAGTCTGATGGACTACGAAGTGACCTTCATCGGCGAGATCAGCAACGGCGAGCCGGTGCTCACCCTGAAGGTGGTGGTGCCGGTCACCAGCCTGTGCCCCTGCTCGAAGAAGATCTCCGACCGTGGCGCCCACAACCAGCGCTCCCACGTCACCGTGGCGGCACGCCTGCGCGGCTTCATGTGGATCGAGGACCTTATCGACCTGGTGGAGAAACAGGCCTCCTGCGAACTCTACGGCCTGCTCAAGCGCCCGGATGAAAAGTTCGTCACCGAACGCGCCTATGACAATCCCAAGTTCGTGGAAGACATGGTGCGCGACGTTGCCGTGCAGCTCAACCGCGAGGAGCGCATCGAGGCCTACGTGGTGGAATCGGAGAACTTCGAGTCCATCCACAACCACTCGGCCTACGCGCTGATCGAGAAGGACAAGACCAGGAGGTAGGAGCCGGGCACCAATTCGCCCACCAAGCAGGCTCCTGCCTTCAGTACTTTTCGCGCAGCACCATCGCCTCGTTTTCGCGCTGCATCTCCAGGCGGTTGAGGAAGGACTGGCCGAGCAGCACATCCGGCGGCTGCGTCCCCTCCAGCACAATGGCGCTCACCTGGCGCAGGGTGATGCCGCCGAGCTGCACCCGATCGAGAGTAACGCGAAACACCGGCACCACATCGGAGGCGGTGCTGGCCATGCCGCGCTCGCCGCGCACCCGATAATCGATGCCGAGGCGGCGCGCCTGCGCTGCATTCATGGAAATGTGCGTCGCCCCGGTATCCACCAGAAAATCCACCGTCTGACCATTGATGCTGCCGGGCATGCGATACATGCCGCGCTTGTCGGGCCAGACCTGCACCTCGGCGCGTGACGGCGCCTGGTAGGCGCCGCTGATGTGGCCCCCCAGGGCCATGCGCTGCTCTCTGCCATCGATCTCCAGCAGTGCGCTCTCGCTGTCCGCCGCCAGCAGCTTCACCCCTTCCGGACTGGTGTCGCCCACCTTGAGCACCCGCCGCGCCCCGTCGATCTCCAGCACCGCCCGACCGCTGAACAGGCCGACCACGGACACCTGTTCGACGGCCTGCACCGGCAGTGAAAACAGCACCAGCACCAGCAGATATCTCATGGCCACCTCCGACAGAGACGCCTCACAACAACCCGGACCATGCCACGCCCTGCAACACCAGCCAGGCCATCACCCCGGCGAGGACATCGTCCAGCATGATGCCGAGACCGCCATGCACATGACGGTCCACCCAGCGGATCGGCCAGGGTTTGAGGATGTCGAACAGGCGGAACAGCACAAAACCCAGCAGCAGCCACTGCCAGCCCGCTGGCGCGGCGATCATGGTGATGAAATAGCCCACCACCTCGTCCCAGACGATGGCCGGGTGGTCGTGCTCGCCGAGTGCCTCCGCCGTGTAGTCACACAACCAGACGCCGAGCATGGCGGCCGCCATGACCAGTGCCAGATACGGAGCCAGCGCCAACCCGCTGCACAGCCAGTACAGCGGCACCGCCACCAGTGTGCCGAAGGTGCCCGGCGCCTTGGGGGCGAGGCCGCTGCCAAAACCCAGCGCCAGCAGGTGGGCCGGATTGCGCAGCATCTGGATGTTGGGGCGCATGGTATCAGCCGAAGTGATCAAAACCGTGGGGGGAGTTTTCCAGCAGCGTACCGTCGGGCCGCACCAGGCGCAGCCCGGACCCGCTCACGATGCGGCCGACAGGATGGCAGCCACAGTCCAGCGTGGCGCACAGCCGCTCCACCGCCGCGCGCCGCTCCGGCGGCACGGTGAAACACAATTCATAGTCATCGCCGGAGCCGAGCGCATAACGCCAGCGCTGCTCGGCCTGCGGCACCAACTGCTGCATAGCGTTAGAAGCCGGCAAGTGCGCCAGCTCGAGCCGGGCACCGACACCGCTGCGCTCCAGGATGTGGCCGAGATCGGCGGCGAGGCCGTCGGAGATATCGATGGCGGCACTGGCGATGCCGCGCAGTTGCAGGCCGGCGGCGATGCGTGGCTCCGGGCGATCCAAGCGCGCACGCAGATACTCGGCCTGCGCACCGGTGACACTGCGCCGCCCCAAGGCCAGTTCCAGGCCGAGGCCGGCATCGCCCGGGGTGCCGGTGACATAGATCAGGTCGCCATCCCTGGCGCCGTCGCGGCGCAGCGCTGTACCTTGCGGGACGAAACCATGCAGTTGCAGCGAAATCACCCTCGGCCCGCGCACCGTATCGCCGCCAACCAGTTGCACATGAAAACGCTGCGCGAGGGAGAACAGCCCATCGGCAAAGCCCTGCAACCAGGCCTCGTCCGCCTCCGGCAGACTGAGCGCCAGAGTAGCCCAGGCCGGTTCGGCACCCATGGCGGCGAGGTCGCTCAGACCCACGGCGAGCGCCTTGTGGCCCACCGCCGCCGCCTCGGTGCCCGACGGATAGTGACGGCCCTCCACCAGCGCATCGATGGATACCGCCAGCTCCATGCCGGCAGGCACGCGCAACAGCGCGCAATCATCGCCGACGCCGAGGGCGACATCGTCGCGCCGCACGCCGCGGCCGGTGAAGTAACGCTCGATGAGATTGAACTCGGACAGGCTCATGGGAAAGTCCGATCCATGACCGATGGGTACAACGTAGATAGGCAGGATGGGTGAAGCGTAGCGCACCCCCTCAAATACTGCATCGCTCTTCGATGGGCTACGTTACGCCTTACGGGGTTCACCGGCCACGCGGACCGATCTCCGTAGCACGCACCTGACGCGCCACCTTGTCCAGCACGCTGTTGACGTATTTGTGGCCCTGCTCGCCGCCGAAGGTCTTGGCCAGTTCCACCGCCTCGTTGATCACCACGCGGTAGGGCGTTTCCAGGCGGAACTTCAGTTCATAACAGCCCATGCGCAGGATCGCCCGTTCCACCGGGTCCACCTGCGGCAGCGGCCGATCGAGCAGCGGCGTCAGCAGGCCGTCCAGTTCGTCCAGACGCGCCGGCACTTCGTGCAACAGCTCGTGGAAGAACTCCAGGTCAGCCTTGCCCATCTCGCGCTCTTCCAGAAACTGGGTTTCGATCTCGCCCAGATTCTGCGCGGTGAGCTGCCATTGATAGAGTGCCTGCACCGCACGCTGGCGGGCACGGCTACGCGCCTTGCTCATGATTACTTCATCTGTCCCAGCAGGTTCACCATCTCGATGGCGGACAGGGTGGCCTCGACGCCCTTGTTGCCGGCCTTGGTGCCGGCGCGCTCGATGGCCTGATCGATGGTATCCACGGTGAGCACACCGAAGGCCACCGGCACGCTGTGCTGCATCATCACCGCTGCCAGGCCCTTGGTGCATTCGCCGGCCACGTATTCGAAGTGCGGCGTGCCGCCGCGGATCACCGCGCCGAGGGCAATGATGGCGTCGTACTTGCCGGCCTGGGCCATGCGCTGCGCCGCCAGCGGAATCTCGAAGGCGCCGGGAACGCGCACGATCTCGATGTTCTTGTCCACCGCGCCATGGCGGCGCAGGGTATCGATGGCGCCCTCCAGCAGGCTCTCGACGACAAAGCTGTTGAAGCGTCCCACCACGATGCCGAAGCGGGCGTTCTTGATCACCATGCCACCTTCGTAGGTCTTGATCTCGCTCATGATGCTTTCCTTGTTTCGGTTGATTTTGTTCGCTATACCACGGGCGCCTGGCACCGGCACATCTGCGCCGAAAGGACTCGGCGGCTACTCCTGGGAAATATATTCCACCACTTCCAGTCCGAAGCCCGGCAGGCCGTGCATGCGCTTGGGCGAACTCATCACCCGCATGCGGCGCACGCCGAGGTCGAGCAGGATCTGCGCGCCGATACCGTAGGTACGCAGGTCGGCACCCTTGCCCTCGCGCGGCAGACTGACCCCCTCGTCCTCCAGCTGATAGTCCTTGATGTGGCGCAGCACATCATCGGCCGTCTCCTGCTGGCGCAGCACCACGGCAATGCCGCTGCCCTGCTGTGCAATGTACTCCAGAGCGCTGCGCAAGGGCCAGCCGCAATCGCTGCGCTGGTTGCCGAACAGGTCGCACAAGGTGTTCTGCATGTGCACACGCACCAGGGTCGGCTGCTCGGCCGTGATCTCGCCCTTGACCAGGGCCAGGTGCATCTCGCGCTCGATGAGGTCACGGTAGGCCACCAGCTTGAACTCGCCGAATTCAGTGGGCAGCTTGCATACCGCCACCCGCTCCACCGTCGGCTCGTTCTGCAGACGGTACTGAATCAGATCGGCGATGGTGCCCATCTTGAGGCCATGCTGCTGGGCGAAGATCTCCAGGTCGGGCCGGCGCGCCATGGTGCCGTCCTCGTTGAGGATCTCCACGATCACCGCCGCCGGCTCCAGCCCGGCCAGGCGGGTGAGGTCACAGCCGGCCTCGGTGTGACCGGCGCGGGTGAGCACACCGCCGGGGCGGGCCATCAGCGGGAAGATGTGACCCGGCTGCACGATGTCCGCCGGCCCGGCATTGGGTGCCACCGCGGTGCGCACCGTATGGGCGCGGTCATAGGCGGAGATGCCGGTGGTCACGCCGTGCGCCGCCTCGATGGACAGCGTAAAGGCGGTGCCGTGCTTCTCGTTGTTGTTGCTCACCATCAAGGGCAGGCGCAGCTGCTCGCAGCGCTCCTTGGTGAGGGTGAGGCAGATCAGGCCGCGGCCGTAGCGCGCCATGAAATTGATGTCCTCGGGACGCACCAGCGAGCCGGCCATGATCAGGTCGCCCTCGTTCTCGCGGTCCTCGTCGTCCATCAGGATCACCATCTTGCCCTGACGGATGTCCGCGATGATTTCTTCAGTCGTATTCAGTGCCATTGTCGTTTTCGGTCCGGTGCTCGTGTAGTTCAGATCGCGCTCTGACGGCGCTGTCATTTCAAAAAGCCATGCTGGGCGAGAAATGCCATCGTCATGCCGCCGCCAGTCAGCTGCGCGGCCTGCTCGCCGAGCAGCAGGCGCTCCAGATAGCGGGCGATGACGTCCACCTCCAGGTTCACGCGCCGCCCCGGCGCGAAATCCGCCAGGGTGGTTTCCTGCAAGGTGTGCGGCACAATGTTCAATTCAAATTCAGCGCCGTGCACCGCATTGACGGTAAGGCTGACGCCGTCGATGGTAATGGAACCCTTGGCGGCGATGTATTTCGCCAGTTCCGCCGGCGCCTTGATACGAAAGCGCACCGAGCGGCCATCGTTGCCGCAACTCAACACCTCGCCGACGCCGTCCACATGACCGCTGACCAGATGGCCGCCGAGACGCGAGGTGGGCAGCAACGCCTTTTCCAGATTGACGCGACTGCCGACGCGCAAGGCCGCGAAGCTGGTGTGCGCCAGCGTCTCGCCGGACACATCGGCCCAGAAGCCGTCGCCGGGCAGCTCCACCGCCGTCAGGCACACGCCGTTGACGGCGATGCTGTCGCCCAGTTGCACATCGCCCAGGTCCAGCGCGCCGCTGCGGATGCGCAGGCGGTAATCGACACCCTGATGTTGCAGCGCCGCGACCTCGCCGATGGCCTGGATGATGCCGGTAAACATGGTCTATCCGTTCGCCTTCCGCTCGACTCTGGCCGTGATGCGCCAGTCCTTGCCCACCGCGCGCAGGTCGGTGATGTTCAGTTCGATGCGCTGCTCCATGCGCTCCATCCCCGGCAGGCGGAACAGGCCGCGGGCGGCATCGCCCATCAGCAACGGTGCCATGTAGATCACCATCTCATCCACCAGCCCCGCCTGCAGCATCGCGCCGCTCAGGGTGGCGCCGGTCTCCAGCAACACCTCGTTCACCTGACGTTCCGCCAGCAGGCGCAGGGTGCCTTCCAGATCGACGCGGTCCAGACCGTGCGGCAAATGCACCACCGCGGCGCCGGCCTGTTCCAGCCGCTGCCGCGCCGCCGTCTCGTCACAGGCGGTCACCACCAGCACGCCGCCGGGCTGCTTGAGCAAACGCGCGTCCTCCGGCATGGACAGGCGCGGGTCCAGCACCACGCGCAGCGGCTGGCGCTGATGGCCACCCGGCAACGGAAAGCGCACGGTCAGATTGGGATCGTCCGCCAGCACGGTACCGATGCCGGTGACGATGGCGCAACTGCGCGCGCGCAGCCGCTGCACATCCTCGCGCGCCTCGCTGCCGGTAATCCACTTGCTCTCGCCCGAGGCCATCGCCGTGCGCCCGTCCAGGCTCATTGCCAGCTTGCAGCGCACATAGGGCCGCCCGTCACGCATGCGGCGGATGAAGCCGGGATTGATCGCCTCGGCCTGCGTCTGCAACAGGCCGGAGGCCACCGCGATACCGGCCTCGTGCAGACGGCGCAGACCGCTGCCGGCCACCAAGGGATTGGGGTCTTCCATCGCCGCGATCACGCGGCCGACGCCGGCAGCGAGCAGGGCATCGGCACAGGGCGGCGTGCGGCCATGATGGCTGCACGGTTCCAGCGTCACATAGGCGGTGGCGCCGCGCGCCTGCTCACCGGCCTGGGCCAGGGCATGCACCTCGGCATGGGGACCGCCGGCGATCTCATGCCAGCCCTCGCCCACCACCACACCGTCCTTGACGATGACACACCCCACGCGCGGATTGGGTGTGGTGGTGTACAGGCCGCGCTCGGCCAGTTGCAGGGCGCGGGCCATATAGGCGTGATCGGCGGCGGAAAATTCGGACATCGGATTATTCTTTGTCGCCATCGAGCAGGGTGAGCTGGCTGCGCTTCACCTGCGCCGGTGGCTCGTTCTGCAGACGCTCGATCTCTTCGCGGAAGGCATTCACGTCCTGGAAACGGCGATACACCGAGGCGAAACGCACATAGGCCACTTCGTCCAGTTCGCGCAGCTCCTCCATCACCCACTCGCCCACCAGGCGCGTCGGCAACTCGCGCTCGCCGCTGCTGCGCAGGCGGTGCAGGATGCGGCTGATGGCGGCCTCGATGGCCTCGGTGCCGACCGGACGCTTTTCCAGCGCGCGCAAAAATCCGGCGCGCAGTTTGTCCTCGTTGAACGGCTCGCGCACCCCGCTCTGCTTCACCATGCGCGGCATCACCAGCTCGGCAAGCTCGAAGGTAGTGAAACGCTCGCCGCAGGTCAGGCACTCGCGCCGGCGCCGCACGGCATCGCCGTCATTGGCCAGACGCGAGTCGATGACCTTGGTATCGGGGGCGTCGCAGAAGGGGCAGCGCATGACTCAGATACGAGGGCGCAGGTACGGCGTACGAACAGTGCGACTGTCGTCCCTCGTACCGCGCATCTCGTCCCTTACTTGCCGTACACCGGCAGGCGCTTGCACACATCCAGCACCTTGGCCTTCGCCTGAGCGATCATGGCCGCGTCACCACGCGAATCGATCACATCGCAAATCCAGCCGGCCAGCGCGGTGGCGTCGGCCTCCTTGAAGCCTCGGGTGGTGATCGCCGGGGTGCCGATGCGGATGCCGCTGGTGACGAAGGGCGACTGCGGGTCGTTGGGCACCGAGTTCTTGTTCACGGTGATGTAGGCACTGCCCAGCCAGGCGTCCACATCCTTGCCGGTCAGGCCCTGCTTGATGAAGCTGACCAGGAACAGGTGATTGTCGGTGCCACCGGACACCACGTCGAAGCCGCGCTCGATGAACACCTTGGCCATGGCGCGGGCGTTGACCACCACCTGCTGCTGGTAGGTCTTGAACTCCGGCTGCAGGGCCTCCTTGAAGGCCACTGCCTTGGCGGCGATGACGTGCATCAGCGGGCCGCCCTGGATGCCGGGGAACACCAGTGAGTTGAGCTTCTTCTCCAGGTCCGGGTTGGACTTGGCCAGGATGATGCCGCCACGCGGGCCGCGCAGGGTCTTGTGGGTGGTGGTGGTGGTGACGTCGGCGATCTGCACCGGGTTGGGATACACCCCGGCGGCCACCAGACCGGCCACATGGGCCATGTCGACAAACAGGAACGCGCCCACCTTGTCGGCGATGGCGCGGAAGCGCTGCCAGTCCACCACGCGGGAATAGGCGGAGAAGCCGGCGACGATCATCTTCGGCTTGTGCTCCAGGGCCAGCGCCTCGACCTGGTCGTAGTCGATCTCGCCGGTCTTCTCGTTCAGGCCGTACTGCACCGCCTTGTAGATCTTGCCGGAGAAATTGACCTTGGCGCCGTGGGTCAGATGGCCACCGTGGGCCAGCGACATACCGAGCACGGTGTCGCCCGGTTCCAGCAGCGCCATGTAGACGGCGGCATTGGCCTGGGAACCGGAATGGGGCTGCACGTTGGCGTAGTCGGCGCCGAACAGCTGCTTGGCGCGGTCGATGGCCAGCTGCTCGGCCACGTCGACGAATTCGCAGCCGCCGTAGTAACGCTTGCCGGGATAACCTTCGGCGTACTTGTTGGTCAGGGACGAGCCCTGCGCCTCCATCACGCGCGGGCTGGCGTAGTTCTCGGAGGCGATGAGCTCGATGTGCTCTTCCTGGCGCACCCGCTCCTGCTCCATGGCATTCCACAGCTCGTCGTCAAACCCGGCAATGTGCATCTGTGTCGTAAACATCCGGCAACCCCCCGGCAAAAATCGGTAGAAGAATCAGAAAATTGCGCGCCGACCCCTGCGCCGGCGGAAAGGTACGAATATTACCCGATCCGGGCCGATATTGCATGGGACGGGAGGGGGCAAAACGGCCTTGGCCGGAATGAAAAAGCCCCGCCGGGGCGGGGCTTTGTAATGGATACCTATCCGTGGGTGCATATCCTTGGGCCCTGTGGGCTTCTTGTTCTCTCCTCCCCCCTTTCCGGGTTGTATCTTGTCCTGCAGGGGCCTTGCCCTACCGGTTAAAACGCCGCTTCCTTGTAGCTGTCGTCACCCACCTCGGTCAGCGCGTTCTTGATGGCGTCCGGCGACTTCATGATGTTCATGAAGCTGTTGGCGCCCATCATGGACAGGTCCGGGAAGTTGATGGCGATGCGGAAACGGGCATACAGCGAATACACCTTGCGATCGGAGACCAGGATTTCATAGGGCAGGTGCGCGGTCGAGCGCAGCGGCTTGAAATCGATCTCGCTCATGATGTAGTTGTCGTCCATGTCCTTCTTCTTGTCGTTGGGCGCCTTCATCGCCACACCGAAGACCACCTCGTCCTTGCCCGGGATGTCGATGCGGTACACCTGGGTCACCCCGGCGGAGCCCTTGGCCAGACGCTCCGCCACCGCCTTCACCGCGCGCTCATGGTTCGGATACATGGCGTGGGTGGACGGCTCGGTGAAATACTCCATGCCCCACATGTACTGGTACTTGCGCAACTGCTTGGCGGTCAGGCCATCCTTCGGACCAAACTCCTCCACCTTGCCCAGCGCCTTCGCCATCTGCGCGCTCACCTCGGCCAGGTCGCCTTCCATACGGTAGGCATGGGCCATGTAGGTGGGATTGGTGTAGGCCACCTGCAACTCGCCATTGACGTTGGTCACCGACACGCGCTGCGCCGCACCGTAACCGCCGAACTTGGACTTGGCCGCATTCTGCTTCAGCGCCTCGTTGGTCACGGCGATGATGGTCGCCGTCTCATAGGGGCTGTAACTGCCCACCACCTCAAAGCCGCCGGCGGTCAGCTTCTGCTGCACCTCGGCCACCACCGCCGCCATATCGCCGCTGGCCTTGTAGGCCAGCACGAACGGCTTCATCTTCTCGTCCGCCTGCGCCGCCACGGCGACCACCAGCGACAGAACAACACCAAGCGCTCCCTTCCACACACGATTCATAATGACACCTCGAATTATCGTTATAAGTTTCACACTGTAGTTTTCTTGTACACCAAGCAAACAGGGGCGACGGATTGCTCCGTCACCCCTGTCTGTTACATCAGCACAACATGCTTCGGTTTAGAAACGATGGCTGTACATCAGTTGCCAGTTGGTCTGACCATGCTTGATCTCACCCGTGGTCGGATTGGTTACCTTCACTTCCGGCGCATAGGTATAGGAGAAATTCACTGCCTGCGCTTGGTTGAAGTCATAGCCAAAACCCAAGGTCAAGTGATCCTTGATGATAGCCGGGAACAATGGATTGACATAGGTATCCGGCACCGGGTTGTTCGCCATATTTAGACCAACACGACCGGTAAAAGCACTGTTGAACTTGTAGGCCGCACCGATCTGCATCACCGTCTGATCCTTCCAGTTCTGTGGCATGGTCATGTCCAAGGTGCCTCCGGACATCGGGCCATTATTGTCATCCGCAATAAAGGTCATTTTGAAATCCTTCATCACACCGGACCACTGAATCTGCTTAACGTCGGCAACCACCATCAGGGCATCGCTGGCCTGGAATGCCATACCGACAGCGAAGGTCTCCGGCCACTGGAAATTCTTGACCTTTACCTTACCAGTCAGAGTAGCATCACCCGGATTGGGTCCCCCTATGCCACTCAAGTCAACCTCATAAAACACCAGCTTGGCATCAGAGGTCCCGGTTTCCAGATCACTCATGTTGGTCTTGCCCTGGTAATTGAAACCAAAGGTCAATGCCGGGGAAACCTTGTAAGTCATACCGAGTTTCGCCGCAAAACCACTACCCTGCGCCTTACCGCTGAAATCATTATTATCAGAAAAATCGAAACGGCCGTAGGTGCCCGCCAGCATCATGGAGGGCAACATTGAAGCCATAGTGCCACCGCTAACCATGCTACCCAACATCGAACCTGGCGCCGTCATCTGCAGATCCATGGTTGCCCATACATAGTCGAGGCTGCCACCAACGGTCATTGCTTCGTTAACGTTGTACACGATAGGAATGATGAAGCGACCGACACCCACCTCGGAGCGATCCTTGCCCATAGAAGCGTCGGGCAGCATGACGTTGTATTCGGTACCCATACCGCCCTGCGCAAACATGCCAGCACCATAAGTCAGCTGGCCACTCTTCTTCGCCCAACCAACGGCAGGCATCAGGAAGCTGGTCGCTTTGGACTTCTGCTGGTAGGCCTCGGAGGTGATATCGGGAGAGAGGTGGCCGAGAGCAACATCAAAGCGGCTGCCTTCATCCATCAAGCCCAGCGTGGCCACATTGTTGGCCATTGCCGCAGTACCGTTGTCATAGGCCATCGACGCACCGCCCATGCCGGTGGCAATGGGGCCGTAGCCTTCCAGATTCATGCCGTTGGTCGCATGCGCGGCCAGCGGGGCGCCGCAGGCTGCCGCAACAGCCAAAGCGAGCAGACGCTTGGAATTCTTCATTCGGGATCTCCTTGGTTGAACTGTGGGAACGATATTTGTTGTTTATTGTCTTGTTAGGCTTTTTATTCGACGCGGGACACGATATTGCTGCATTTGGGGGGTGTCAATAGAACAACAGTATTTAAGTATTTGTGAATATTAGTATTTTATTATCATCAATGACTGACAAGGAGTTAGTAACATTGCATTTGATAAGGGTTATGAAATTTTGAGGAAACTCCCTAGCGCTGGTAAGGGAAAACCAGGGTTATCGTTCCCACACTTATGTCCTTGGTACATCGTTCCCACGCTTATGTCCGTGGATGGACGGTATGTCGCGGGCGCAGGATGCGCAGGAGCGACCTGCGTGGGAGCGTCGGGGTGAGACGCTCCGCGTCGTCCGCTACGATGCGACGCAGAGCGTCGCGAACTGCATTCCCACGCGGAGCGTGGGAACGATGGGATATAACTCCGCGCAGGAACGAGCGCCGTTTTTCAGCCGCGCACAAAAAAACCCGCCGAAGCGGGTTTTTTTGTGGTTCACAACCGTAACGCTTAGATGTACAGGCAGATATCCGACTCACCGGCAAATTCGAAGAATTTGGCGGCGCCGGCGTATTCCATGCCCTCGATAAAGTCGCTGTGGTTGAAACCGAACAGCTCCACGGTCATCTGGCAGGCGGTGAAGCGCACTTCCGCCTCCTGGCACAGCTCACGCAGTTCCTCGATGGTGGCGACACCGTTGTTGGCGATGGTCTTCTTCATCAACACGGTGGCCAGCGACTCGAAGCCGGGGATGTTGGCCTGGACGATGTTGGGGATGTTCCAGTTGATGCCACGGAACCACTTGGGACCAAACGGCATCTTCATCGGCATGCCGGGGTTGCCCAGCGGGCTGACCTTGAGGCCGCTGAGATCCTTGCGCACCAGCTGCAGGCCGTAGAAGGTGAAGAATATCTCCACTTCGTAGCCCAGGGCAGCGGCGGTGGACGCCAGGATGTACGGCGGGTAGGCCCAGTCCAGGGTACCCTTGGTGGCGATGATTGCCAGTTTCTTCTGATCGGACATTTTGGAGCCCCCTCCTCTAATTCAGAATTATTGTTTTATGCCTTCTTGATCAGGAATACGAACTTGCCGCCTTCTTCGCCGGAGGACAGCAGGGTGTTGCCGGTCTGCTTGGCGAAGGCTTCGAAGTCCTTCACGGAACCGGGGTCGGTGGCGACAATGCGCAGCACCTGATTGGAGGACATGCCACCCAGGGTCTTCTTGGCACGCAGGATGGGCAGCGGGCAGTTCAGGCCGGAAGCATCCAGTTCTTGATCAAAGTTCGCCATTGTTTCTCTCCTCAGGACTTATACGTCGGTTGAAAAAAGGGCCAAGACAGACCCAACTATTAGAATACAAGAGCGAACTTATATGACAAACACTGGGGGTAGTGCAAGTTCGGAGCGACCTACCCGAAAGGGGTAGACGGCGTTCTTGTAAGGTAAATCAGTGGGAACAAGGCGCATGAGGCGAAGCGCATCGCATGCCTGCGCCTCGCCCCGTCGCCCATCAGGCCACAGCGCTCAGGCCACCGCCAGGCCGCCCTGCATCCACGCCATGATGCCGCCGCGCAGGTTGTAGACATTGTCCTTGCCCAGAGAGGTGAGGTAGGCGCAGGCCTGGGCCGAACGGGCGCCGGTGCGGCAGTAAATGATCACCTCGGAATCGTCGGGGATTTTTTCCACGCTCATGGGCAGCATGTGCAGCGGGATGTTGGTGGCGCCGGGGATGATGCCGGAGGCCACCTCCATCGGGCTGCGCACGTCGATCAGGCGCACCTGCTTACCCTCGCCTTCCAGCATGCGCTTGACGTCGAAGATTTCTATCTCTCTGAAGTTGAACATGTGAGGCGTAATCCTTTTGTAAATTAGAGAATGCTTATATTGTATGGACGCCCCCAGCCGGTTTTCAATATCCCACAAGGGTAAGCCGTTTTTGCCGGGTGAAGTCCTGCCTCCTCATGGGCTTTCCGGGATCGCAGAACCTATTCCTCATCCCCTCGGTCTCAGAACTGGTACGATCGGCCTTCATTCACGCGGTATGCGCCCTTTGAAACTCGCCACTTATCTATTCGCCCTCCTTGCCGCCACCACGACCCCGGCCCTGGCGGCCCCCGACACCCTGGCCCTGCCGGATATCGGCGACAGTTCTGCCACCGCGCTCAGCCCCGCCGACGAAGAGCGCATCGGCCGGGAGATGATGCGGTCCATCCGCCAGTCCGGCCGGCTGCTCACCGACCCGGAGGTGGAGGAATATATACAGCATCTGGGTTACCGCCTGGTGTCCGCCGGCAATCACGCCGCGGCGGGCTTCCAGTTCTTCGTGGTGAGCGACCCCAGCATCAATGCCTTCGCCATGCCCGGCGGTTATATAGGCATCCACACCGGCCTCGTCACGGCGAGCCGCAGCGAAAGCGAGCTGGCCGGCGTGATGGCACATGAAATCGCCCACGTCACTCAGCACCACCTGGCGCGCAGCTATGAGCGCGCCACCCAGATGAACATGCCACTCACGGCGGCGGTGATTGCGGCCATCATCCTCGGCGCCGGCAACCCGGCCCTGGGTGAGGCCGCCCTGGCGGCGACCATGGCCGGCGGCACCCAGATGCAGCTGGATTTCACCCGCAGCAACGAACGCGAGGCCGACCGCGTCGGTATCCAGATGCTGGCTAACGCCGGCTTCGACCCGCAGGGCATGCCGGGTTTCTTCGAGCGGCTGCAGCAGGAGTACCGCTACGCCAACACCGGCCTGCCGGAGTTTCTCAGTACCCATCCGGTCACCCTCGACCGCATCGCCGACGCCCGCAACCGCGCCGAACAGTACCCCGCCGCCAACAGCAGCGACAGCCTGAACTACCGCCTGGTGCAGGCCAAGCTGCGTGTGCTGGAGGCGCGCAATCTCACCGTGCTCGGGCGCCAGTACCGTGAGGCGCTGGCGGAAAGCCGTGGCATCAATGATGTTGCCGAACGCTATGCCTACGCCCTGGTCCTGACCCGGCAAGGCGATTACGCCCAGGCCCGCACCCTGCTCACCGCCCTGCGCCGCGCAGATCCGGACCGCATCGCCTACATGCTGGCCCTGGCGGAGTTGGAGGCGGCGGACAACAAACCGGCGGCGGCCACCGCCATCTACCGCGACGGGCTGCGCCTGTATCCCAACAACAGCCTGCTCACGCTGGCCCTCGCCCAGCAACTGTTGCGACAGGGTGAGCATGCCCAGGCCACCGCCCTGCTGCGCGATCACACCCGCAATCGCACGGTGACGCCGCGTGCCTACGAGCTGCTGGCCGAGGCGGAAACCCGCAGCGGCCACAAGGGCATCGCCCACATCGCCCTGGCCGACTACTACCGCCGCCTGGGCGAAACCCAGACCGCCATCGAGCAACTCAATCTGGCGCGCCGCGTCGGCGGGCTGGACTTCTACCACCAGTCCCTGCTGGAGGCGAAGCTGGCGCAACTGCAGGAAACGATGGCATTGACTCCCCGCCGTTAGGCCGCGGCTCGTTTCATGAGCACTCTTGCGGCCGAAGAGTGCCCACTGCGCGATTAGTTCAAAATTTTTTCTTACCCACGGGAATAAAGCCTCGCACCGGCTCCACTATAGGAACAGGCGCGAAGGCTTGTTGAGTCCTGCCGACGAAATAGAAGTAATTCACGGTTTTCTAATGTGCGAACAATGAATTGTTTATGTTTTTCGTCGGGGTTGTTCCGGGCTGCGAAATCGGTATATATGTAAAAAAATACCCGTGCCAAAACGGTGGCAGGCGACATCCAGACAACACCACAGTGCCGGCCAGCCATACACAACAACACGCGCACCAGCGAGTGCAATGAAAACCAACGAGGAGGAAACAATGCGGAAGCCCGCCAAACTGATAACTGCCGCCAGTGCCGTTGCGGCCATGCTCGGTGCCCTGACCCTCTCTGCGCCGGCCCTGGCCGCCGACCCGGCCGTCATTGCCGAAGGCAAGAAGATCGCCGAGAACAACCGTCTGGGCAATTGCCTGGCCTGCCACATGGTCGAAGGCGCCGACATGCCGGGCAACATCGGCCCCCCGCTCATCGCCATGCAGGCCCGCTTCCCGGACAAAGCCAAGCTGCGCGCCCAGTTGTGGGACGCCACCAAGGCCAACCCCAACACCATGATGCCGCCCTTCGGCAAGCACGCGATCCTGACCGAAAGTGAGATCGACAAGGTGCTGGAATACATCTACACCCTTTAATTTTCCGCTAGCGATAGGAGTCCGATCACGTGAATACCAAGCGCAGAATCTTTCTCAAGGGCACCCTGGCCGGCAGCGCCGTTGCCGTTGCCGTCAGCGCCGGCCTGCTTTCTCCCCGTCAGGTGCTGGCTGCCTGGCCCAAGGACGCCTTCGAGGCCAAGGACATCGCCTCCG
>NZ_JBLJDO010000044.1:0-3716 GCF_059410345.1 Sulfurivermis sp.
GGCCATGATCTATCCACACCATGAAGCGGGGCCAGAAGCCGGGAGGTATTGTGCAGGCGATTTGCCCGGGACGTGACGCGGTGCGGCTTCCTAGAATCGGTGCGTCGATCCAGGGAGGTGGCGATGAAGGCAATCAGGGTGGCAGGGGTGCTGGGTGCGATGTTGTCCATGCTGACGCAGGCGGTTGGCGCGGCAACGGTGGAGCGTACGCTGAGCGCCGGACCGGCGCGTGTGTGGACTGCCGTCCTGGGCAGCGGGGTGCCCGTGCTGGCGGTCGATCATGAGCGTTTTGAGGCGACCATTGTGCTGGACGACGCCTTGCCAGTGAGCGTATCGGTGGATTGGGATGAGGTGGACGGAGGCACGCGCCTGGCGGGGATGGGGGAGTCCGCAGATTCCGACGGATTCCGGCGGTGGGTCGAGGGGGTTGAGCGGGTCGCGCTGGAGCAGGTGCAGCGTAACCGCTACTGTCGTGGTCTGCAGCCCGATCCGCGTCATGACGAGGTGCCGGAACCGAGCCTCGAGGCCGCGACCGATTGCGGGCTGAGCACTGGCAATTTTTCGTCCGCATTGCTCGAACTGGAGAAATGTGGCGATCATGAGACCACGCTGAAGCTGCTCAGCCTGTGTTCGCATCAGAATCATGCAGGTGGTCTGGTGCGCATTTCCCAGCTATACGAGATCGGTGCCGCCGTGCCCCGGCGCGCGGAACGTGCGACGCATTTTCTGGCGCGGGCGGCCTCGGCGGACAATACCGAGTATCACATCAGTGCCAAGACGCTGTACGCCACGGCCTTGTATTTTGGTGTTGGCGTGCCGGTGGATCGGCCCCGCGCGCTGGCCTTGTTCCAGACGGCTGCAAGTCTTGGTGACAGTGCGGCGGACGAGTTTCTGCGAACCGGCACGCATTCAGCGTGGCGACGCATCGATGGACGCCTGTTCCGTGACCCGGATTTCGTAGAGCTGCGGCCATGAAAACCGTTGCCCTGCGTGGCGTGCTTGCGTGGTTGCTGTTGCTGCAGGCGCCCGTCGCACTGGCCGAGGATGAGGGGGATCTCAGCTACCGCCACTTTGTGGACAGCCCACGTCGGATCAAGTGTCTGTATGGCTACGTCGCTGAAAAAACGGGCGACCACGTATCTGCAGTCAGGATTTTCGAGGACTGCATTGCGCGCTGGAACGATGTGTATTCGATGATCTGGCTGGCACAGATGCTGGAATCGGGCGTAGGGGTCGCGCGCGACGAAGCCCGTGCCGCGCGGCTCATGGAGCGCGGGGCCATGAGCGATGAGGTGGGTGGCTATGCGACCCTGGCGCGCTATCACTGGGGGATGGCATTGGCGCAGGGACGAGGCGTGGATGCCGACCCGGCACGCGCAAGACATTGGCTGCAGCGCGCCGCGGACGAGGGCGATGTAATGGCCGCAGACGCCCTGCTGCGCTGGGGCGAAGCGGATTGAGCGCTCTCGTGTCAGTATCCGCGTGATCTGCCCGTCAGTTGCCAAAGCCGATGCGACGGGCGAGGCGGACCAGTTCGAAGTCGTTGGCAGCGCCGAGCTTGGTCTTGATCTGATAGTGGGTGTTATGCACGGTCTTGGGGCTGAGTGACAGGGTGGTGGCGATGTCTGCAACCGACCGGCCGTCCAGCAGCAGGCGCAGGATCTCGCTTTCGCGTGGTGTCAGTTGGTCGGAAGGGCCGCGTTCGCCCTCTCCGCGCAGCTGGCGAACTTCCTGCGCAAGGTCGGGGCTGATAAAGGTGCGCCGTCCGGCCACGGTGTTGACGGCCTGTAGCAATACCTCTGGCGGACTGCTTTTGGTGACATAACCCAGAGCGCCGGCCTCCAGCGCACGGAGTGCCCACAGTGCATCACGATGCATGCTGAAGCCAAGCAGGCGGGCGGTGTGGTCGCGCTGGCGGATACGCGCAATCACTTCCAATCCGCCAAGATCGGGCAGCGCCAGGTCGACGATACAGAGGTCGGGCTGGCGCTCACGCCACAGGCGCATGCCGTCTTCGCCGGTACCCGCCTCACCAATCACCGTCATCGTGCCTTGCAGTTCCAGCAAGCGGCGATACCCTTGCCGGACGACGGCATGGTCGTCGATCAGCAGCAACTGGATCATGTGGCGCCCCGCGTGCCTGCCAGGAGTTCGACCCGTAACTGCGTGCCTCGTCCCGGCGCGCTGATCCATTCCACCGTGCCACCCAGCGCGGAAGCCCGTTCGCGGATACCCAGTCGCCCGAGCCCTTCCAGTACCGGACCGGCGGTGTCGCCTTTGCCGTCATCGCGGATGGACAGGCGGAAGCGGTCGCCATTGCGTTGAAGATCGATCTCGATCTGACTGGCATCGGCGTGACGAAGGGCGTTGGTCAGCCCTTCCTGAACGATGCGGTACAGGTGGATGATCAGCGTTGGCTCGAGCGTGTCGAGCAGGCCCTGATGATGGAATTGAATGCTGGGCGCGCCACTGTGCATGCGCTTGCAGTCGGCAATCAGTTGCTCCAGTCCGGCGATCAGACCGAAGGCCTCCAGCCTTGGCGGGCGCAGACGGTGAACAATGTTCTGGATGCTCTCGTGCATGCGGGCGAGGGTTTCGCACAGGCTGTCCAGCACGGACGTCAGCGGCGCGTGAGCGGTCGACGCGGCTAGCGACTGTCTGAGGTAGGCGGCGTCGGCACGCAGCGAGGTCAGGTGTTGCCCCATGTCGTCATGCAGTTCGCGGGCCAGGTAGTGGCGCTCGTCCTCGCGGACATCGAGCAGATGTGTTGCAAGCCTGCGCTCGGCGGCTCGGGTCGTGGCCAGTTGGGCGGCAAGACTGTTGAACTCGTTTGCGATCCGGCGGAATTCATCGAGCTCGAAGGCGGGCAGGCGCACCGTGGTGTCGCCGCCCTCGAGCCGGCCGATGGCGGCAAGGATCTGGTCGGCGGGGCGCAAGGCGCGGCGGACGGGGCGCACGATCACCGCTGCCAGCATCGCCAATGCGGCCCAGCCGACCAGCACCAGATACATCGACGACAGCCAGTGTGAGGCTTCGGTGTGCCAGTCCGGGCGGACATGGATATGGCCCACCGCGACGCCGGGCGCACGCAGCAAGGGGCGGACGCTGGTGTCAGCTGGTGTGTGCAGGGCCTCCAGCCAGCGGGCAACGACCCCGGCGCCTGAGCGAGGGGGCGCGGGGCGCACGCAGGCAGCACCAATCTGCCGCGACCACAGGTCTTCCACTTGCACACAAAACGCCAGCCGACGTGCGAGGGGTTCCAGCACGGCAAGATCCACCCGGATGGATTCTCGGTTGAACACGTCGGCCTGGCGGGGCTGATCCTGGTTCAGCAATTGCTGGATGACGGCTGCAGTGTCGGGCGTGTCCGCCAGCGCCTGTTGCCGGATCTGCCAGCCGTGCGCTGCCAGCAACAGCAGCGTCAAAAGGCAGGCGAAGGCCAGTAGCCGTTGCAGCAGGCTGCGCTGCAGATCGAGGGCCGCCCGGGTGGGGCCGACAAGCGGCCTGGCCGCATCCGGCGCAGGCGGCGGTGTCCTATCGAGTCGATTCGTGGATTCGGCTTCGGGCGGCATGGTGCGTCATTTTCCCCCTGATCGGCATCGGCGCCCAATGCTACCGGCGCAGCACAGGCAAATTGCCCGCCCGCAGGCCGTGCGGGGCACGGCCCACCGGCCCGACGCTATGATCAGCGCCACCTCGGATGCATATCGACTAGG
>NZ_JBLJDO010000030.1:0-15938 GCF_059410345.1 Sulfurivermis sp.
CGCGCAAACACCTCGCGCGTCAGGTGGGTGATGATCTGGCGGTTGGCCAGGGCGCAATTGATCGCCGCGCGCATGGCGCCGAGATAGCGCTGCCCCAGCGGCGAGTCGATGGGGGCGCAGGCCAGTTCGCGATCCGGCAGGCGGATGCCGTGTTCGGACGCGGCGACGACCATCTCCCGCAGATACTCGGTGCCGATCTGATGACCCAATCCACGCGAACCGCAGTGGATGCTCACCACCACGTCATCAACCTTGATGCCGAAGGCCGCGGCCACTGCGCCATCGAATACCTCGGCCACGCGCTGCACCTCCAGATAGTGATTGCCGGAACCGAGCGTACCCATCTCGTCACGCTGACGCTTCTTCGCCTGCACCGACACGGCATGCGGCATCGCACCGGGCATGCGGCCGTGTTCCTCAATGCGCTCGAGGTCGGCCGCATTGCCGAAGCCTTGTTCCACCGCCCACTGCGCACCGCCTGCCAGCATGGCATCCATCACCCTGTCGTTGAGGCGCAGCGTGCCGGTGCTGCCCACGCCGGCAGGAATGTGATCAAACAGGGCATCAGCCAGCGGCGTCTTGATGCGTTCCAGTTGCGCCGCCGTCAGCCCGGTGCGCAGCGTGCGCACGCCGCAGGAGATATCGAAGCCGACGCCGCCCGCCGACACCACGCCGCCCGCCTCGGCATCGAAGGCAGCCACGCCGCCGATGGGAAAGCCGTAACCCCAGTGCGCGTCGGGCATGGCATAAGATGCCTGCACGATACCGGGCAGGGTCGCCACGTTGCGGGCCTGCTCGAACACCTTGGCGTCCATGGCATGGATCAGCGCATCGCTGGCGAAGAACACCGCCGGCACGCGCATCGCGCCGCGCGGTGCGATCTCCCAGACGAATTCGGACAACTGCTTGAGTTCTTGCGGCGTCATAGAATTTTCTCGGCTAAACATCCACCACACACTGTGCTCGCCACCAGCCATCCGGCAGCTGGAATACCTTGAGTTCAGTATAGGTCGCGCCCTTCACCTCCACCGCCGGCTGGTGGCGGGCCTGATCCACGGCTTCGCCCCAGGCACGGGCGCGCAGCTGCGTGCCATCCAACTGAGCCTCGAAGCGGGAAAACAGCATATGGCGCGCGGCCATCTCAAAGATCAGAGCGTTGAGCCAATCCACCAGCAACAGCTCCCTGTCCGGCGCCGTGCAGGTAATGTCCACCGCCGTCCGTGCCTGCACCCGTTGCGGCTCGCAGATCACCGCCGTCAGGCCCAGCGCGGCCTGTTCAAAGGCCGCCGCCAGTTGCGGCGCGACACCGGCCACGCCGATGTCGGCCTCATGGGGAAAGTGCTGCCAGTAGGGTTCCATGATCAGAACATGGTGCTGGTTTCGAGATAGGTCATTTGCGTTTCCGGCTCCAACCCCCAGGCAAAGTCCAGGCGGATGGTCACATCGACAAACAGCTGCACCTTCCAGCGCAGACCGACGCCGGCCGAGGCCTTGAGATCGGTGAGGTCCATCTCCATCACCCCGGGCCAGGCGTTACCGATGTCGCTGAACACTACGCCGCGCAGCTGGCGGTAACCGGACAGCGGAAACAGATACTCGATGTTGTTGAGCAGCATGGCGTTACCCTCAAGGTAACCACCCTTATAACCGCGCAGCGAAGTGCTGCCGCCCAATGACCAGGCCGTGCTGTCAAAGGCCGTACCGTTGGCCAGGCCGAGCTGAAAACGATAGTCGAGATTGCTGCGCTGCTCATCCAGCGGCAGATAGCGGCGATAGTAGAAACGGTGGCGGTTATAACTGAAGTCACCCAGTTGCGGCACGCCTATTTCTGCCGCATAGCCATACACGCGGCCACGGCGCCGGTACTGCTCTTCGCGCACATCGACAAACTCCACCAGGCCATTGACCTGCACATTGGCCGCATCCTCATGTGGCACGGCGGCACCGTCCAGATGACGGTAGGCCTCCTGCTGCCAACCGATGCCACCGCCGTAACGCAGGCCACGCGAGGGACCGGTGGCGTTCTGCCAGCGGTACAATCCCAGCCGCACACTGCTGCTGTCCTGCCGGTACAGACCGATCTCATTGCCGCCATCGTCCAACTGCTTCAGTTCGCGCGTTACTCGACCGAGTCCGAGGTCGAGTTGATAGGGGGTGCCGCTGATGCGCGGATAGCTATAGCCTAGGAACAGTTCGCGCCGCAGCGGCGTATCGGAAGTCACCGAGTCCTTGGTGATGTATTCCAGCTTGAATCGCTGATTGAGTCCGAACAGATTGTCGAAGCGCAGCTCCATACCGTAATCGGCCTCACCGTCGGCGCGCACGCCGACGCGCGGTATGGGCAGGATGTACCACTTCTCATCCACCGTGATGAGCAGCACCGTGCCCTCCGCCTCATCCAGCAGCTCGGCCTGCACCGACTTGAACAGTCCCAGGTCCATGATGGCCTGGCGCGAATCCTCGATGCGTTCCGCATCAAGCGGGTCGCCGGCGCGGATGGTCATTTCCTGCAGCATCACCTCCGGCTTCGTGGTGTCGTTGCCGGCAAAGCGGATGGCGGCCAGCGTCCCAGCACAGGCTGCACCATGGCACAACAGACTGGCAGCGATAATGCTCAGAAGACGCACGTGAATATCCGTGGATTAGCCCAGACGCTCGAAACTGCGATCATCCCAGCAACATCTTGACGCCGAGCACGGCCAGAAAAACGGCAAAGAACCGTTTCAGCACCGGGACCGGCAGGCTGTGCGCCAGGTACGCACCGAGCGGTGCGAACAGGATACTGCTGGCAGCCACACCGAGCAGCGCCGGCAGATACAGATAGCCAACAGCCTGAGCCGGCAGGCTGGCATTGCCGCTGCCGGTCCAGACAAAGGCCACGGCGCCGGCGACGGCAATGGGCAGGCCGCAGGCCGCCGAGGTGGCCACTGCCTGGCGCATGGCCACGCCGCACCACAGCAGAAACGGCACCGTCAGCGTACCGCCACCGATACCGACAATGGCCGACACGCCACCGATCACCGAGCCGGCCACGCCCATGCCGAGACGTCCCGGCAGGTCACGATGCGCCTCCGGCAGCAGCGAAAATCCCATCTGCATCGCCACCAGTAGCTCGAACACGCCGAAGACATTGCGCAACGCAGTGGTTGGCATCTTTTCCGCGAACAGGGCGCCGACGAATACGCCAAACACGATGCCAGGAAGCAACCGCCACACTGCCGGCCACTGCACCGCACCGCGCTGGTGGTGGGCGCGTACTGAGGAAATAGAAGTGAACACGATGGTGGCCAGCGAGGTACCCACCGCCAGATGCATGATCACACTGCCATCGAAACCAAAGCCGATGAACACCCAGGCCAGCACCGGCACGATGACGAGGCCACCGCCCACGCCCAGCATCCCCGCCAACACGCCGGCAAAGGCGCCCAGGGCCAGATAGATCAACCACTCAGTCATGAAATAAAAGACCCTTAACGAAGCCAGATGGTCTTGGCATTAACGAACTCACGCAGGCCGAGCAAAGACAGCTCGCGGCCGTAGCCCGAGGCCTTGATGCCGCCGAAGGGCAGGCGCGGATCGCTTTTCACAAGACCGTTGACGAAGGCGCAGCCGCACTCCAGTTGCCGTGCAATGCGTTCGCCGCGCGCCGTGTCCGCCGTCCACACACTGCCGCCGAGACCGAAGCGCGAGTCATTGGCGATATGCACCGCATCCTGCTCGTCACGGGCACGGATCACGATGGCCACCGGACCGAACAGTTCCTCTGCATAGGCGCGCATGCCGGGGCGTACCTGATCGAGTATGGACGGCGCGTAATATGTCGCCGTCCCCTCCAGCGGACGGCAACCGGTGAGCGCCTCTGCACCGGCGGCGAGGCTGTCCATCACCTGACGGTGCAGCTCGTCGCGCAGGTCGGGGCGGGCCAGCGGCGCCAGGGTGGTATCGTCACTCATCGGGTCACCGGCCTTGAGTGCTTCCACGGCCGCCCGGAAACGGGGCAGAAACCGCCCGGCAATGGCATCGACGACGATGAAGCGCTTGGCGGCGATACAGCTCTGGCCGCTGTTGAGGAAGCGCGAGGCCACCGCTTGCTGTACCGTCCAGTCGAGATCGGCATCCTCCAGCACGATGAAGGCATCGGAGCCACCCAGCTCCAGCACGCTTTTCTTCAGGCAGGCGCCGGCGGTGGCCGCCACCTGGCGCCCGGCTGGCTCCGAGCCGGTGAGCGTCACCGCCTGCACCCGCGCATCGCGGATCACGGCCTCGACCTGCGTAGAACCGATCATCAGCGTGCGGAACACCCCGGCGGGAAAACCCGCATCGCGGAACACCGCCTCGATGGCCAGCGCACACTGCGGCACATTGGAGGCGTGCTTGAGCAGACCGGTGTTGCCTGCCACCAGCGCCGGTGCGGCAAAGCGAAACACCTGCCACAGTGGGAAGTTCCACGGCATCACCGCCAGCACCGTACCGAGCGGCTGCCAGGCGACGAAACTGCGCCCCGCATCGGAGGCAATCTCCTCGTCGGCGAGAAAGGCCGGGCCATGCTCGGCGTAGTACTCGCAACCCAACGCGCTCTTGTCCACCTCGGCCAGCGCCTCGCGCCGCAGCTTGCCCATCTCCAGGGTGATGGTGCGCGCCAGCGCCTCGCGCCGCTCGCGCAGGATCGCTGCCGCCCGCCGCATCAGCTCGCAGCGCTCAACCAGCGGTGTCGCTGCCCACAGCGGAGCGGCGGCGGCGGCCTCGTGCAAGGTCTGCTCGATGGCGGCACTGCCCCAGGCCGGATACTCCGCCAGCCGCTCGCCGGTCGCCGGATTGATGGATACAAAGGCCATACTCATCACCTCACTGCGCAAGTCCGGTTGGTGTATTGCCGTTGATTATCGCACTTCACCTCACTGGGCGGTGCAACTGCTACACTGGCCTCACTGAAAGCAGGAGAACCGCGCCATGACCACGCATACCATCGCCATCCTCGGTGGTTCCGGCTTCGTCGGCAGCCGCCTGTGCGCCCGCCTGGCCCGCGATGGCCATGGCGTCCGCGTCCTCACCCGCCATCGCGAACGGCACCGCGACCTGCTGGTACTGCCCACGGCGGAAGTCTGGGAAGGCAACCCCTACGACCCGGCGGTACTCGATGGCCTGTTCAAGGGTTGCGATGTGGTGATCAACCTGGTGGGCATCCTCAACGAGAAACAGCACGACGGCAGCGGCTTCGAGCGCGCCCATGTGGAACTGCCGCGCCAGATCGTTGATGCCTGCCGCCGCCACGGCATCCGGCGCCTGCTGCACATGAGCGCACTCGGCGCCGACGCCGAGCACGGCGCCAGCCACTACCAGCGCAGCAAGGGCCGCGGTGAGGCCCTGGTGCTTGCCGCCGCCGGCATCGACGCGACCACCTTCCGCCCCTCAGTGATCTTCGGCCCCGGCGACAGCTTCCTGCGCCGCTTTGCCGGCCTGCTGCACCTGACGCCGCTGGCCTTTCCCCTCGCCTGCCCCACCGCCCGCTTCCAGACCGTCTACGTCGGCGACGTGGTGGAGTGCTATGCCCGCGCCATCGACGACCCGCGCACCCACGGTCAGAGCTACGCCCTGTGCGGCCCGCGCGCCTACACCTTCCTCGAACTGGTGCGCTACGTGGCGCAGGTTACCGGCACGCCGCGCTGGATCATCCCCCTGCCCGACTGGCTCTCGCGCCTGCAGGCGGAAATCTTCGAATGGCTGCCGGGCAAACCGTTCTCGCGCGACAACTATCTGTCCACCAAACACGACAACGTGTGCAGCGAGCCCTTCCCGCCGGTGTTCGGCATCACCCCCACGCCGCTGGAATCCATCGCGCCGTATTATCTCGGCAACGCCGGCGAACGGCGGCGTTACGCGCGGTTGCGCAGCCGAGACTGATGACGGTGCCCGGCAACACCCACCCCAAGCGGATTGAACCACCCTTATGAATGATGCCGAACTCGAAGCCTACCGGCAGAGCCTGCTCGAACTGCGCAACAGCCTGCTCACCCTGGAGCAGATCAGCCAGGACGCCACCAGGATCGTGGAGCTGGATCAGGCCGCTGTCGGCCGGCTGTCGCGCATGGACGCCATGCAGGCGCAGCAGATGGCCCAGGAAACGGAGCGGCGGCGGCATCTGCAACTGCAAAAGATCGAAGGCGCGCTGCGCCGCATCGAGGCGGACGAATTCGGTTATTGCTACGTCTGCGGCAATGAAATCGATGCGCGGCGCTTGCAGGCCGATCCGACCATCACCCGCTGCATCAAATGCGCGCAGTGACCGTGCCATGGCCGACGGCATCCCCAAGGCCACGTCGCTCGGTTAATATGACGCCCAAGGCTTAACGGAACTGTTCTGGGATGCAAATCTATCTGGTCGGCGGCGCCGTCCGTGACAAACTGCTGGGGCTCGAACCCCAGGACCGCGACTGGGTGGTGGTGGGCGCCACGCCGGCAGAAATGCTCGCGCAGGGTTTTCGCCCGGTAGGCAAAGACTTTCCGGTGTTCCTGCATCCGCAGACCGGTGAGGAATATGCGCTGGCGCGCACCGAACGCAAGACCGCGCCGGGCTACCACGGCTTCGAGTTTCATGCCGATCCGTCGGTGACGCTGGAGGAAGACCTCCGCCGCCGCGACCTCACCATCAACGCCATGGCCGAGGCGTCGGACGGCAGCATCATCGATCCCTTCGGCGGCCGTGACGACCTCAACAACGGCCGCCTGCGCCACGTCTCGCCCGCCTTCGCCGAGGACCCGGTGCGCATCCTGCGCCTGGCGCGCTATGCGGCGCGTTATGCCCGGTGGGGTTTTCGCGTCGCCCACAGCACCAATCAATTGATGCAGGAGATGGTGGCCTCTGGCGAGGTGGATGCGCTGGTGCCGGAACGGGTGTGGCAGGAACTGTCGCGCGCGCTGACCGAGGCGACGCCGGCCCGTTTCTTCGAGGTGCTGCGCGGCTGCGGTGCGCTGGGGCGCATCTTTCCCGAACTGGAACAGCTGTTCGGCGTGCCGCAACCCAAGCAGCACCATCCCGAGGAAGATACCGGCGTGCACACCCTCATGGTGCTGGAACAGGCGGCGCGCCTGTCGCCGCAGCCGCAGGTGCGCTTCGCCGCCCTGGTGCATGACCTCGGCAAGGGCACCACGCCACGGGAGGAATGGCCGCGCCACATCGCCCACGAACACCGCGGCGTCGCCCTGGTGGAACAGCTGTGCGAGCGACTGCGCGTGCCCGCCGATTACCGCGACCTGGCCCTGCTGGTGACGCGCTACCACGGCGTATATCACCGCGCCGAGGAGCTGCGCGCCTCCACCCTGCTGGAGCTGCTGGAACACCTGGACGCCTTCCGCCGCCCGCAGCGTGTGGAGCAATTCCTGCTCGCCTGCGAGGCCGATTCGCGTGGCCGTCCCGGCTTCGAGGCACAGGACTTCGTTCAGCCCGGCCTGATCCGCGAGGCCCTGCACATCGCAAACAGTGTCGCTGTCAGTGAGGTCATTGCCGCCGGCTTTGCTGGCAAGGCGGTAGGCGAGGAGCTGCGCCGCCGACGCCTTGCCGCCCTGAAGACGTGGCGCGGCCAAAAAGAGGATGCCGCCCCCTTGTGATCCCTTGCGTTGCCGTCTAAACCTCTAAAAAAGGTCTGAACTTATTCAGAGCTTCCCTAAGCAGAGGTTCACAACAACAGCAACGGAGCGCGCCATGAACAGAAAAATTCCGGTCCTCGTGGAGGAGGATGTCTACTACCTGCTGCAGGAACTGCAAACCGCCAAAGACCGTGATCTGAGTGCGGTGATACGCCGCCTGGCGGAAGCCGGCAGCCCGCAGGCCGGACGACGCCAGTCCATTCAAGAGCTAAAAGACACCCCCATACGCAACGTCGCTGTTTGAGCAGGTTGCTCAGGCATACACCCAGAACAATACAGCGCCCAGCAGCAGGCGGTAGATGACGAACGGCAGCATGCCGATGCGTTCCAGCAATTTCAGGAAGAGGTGGATGCACAGATAAGCGGCCAGACCAGAAATGGCGCTGCCCAGCAGCAATGCGCTCCAGTCCACCGCCGCCTCCCCCCCCGCCAGTTCAATCACGTGCAGCCCGCCGGCCAGCACGATCACCGGGATCGACAGGAGAAAAGAAAAGCGCGCTGCCGCCGAGCGCGACAGACCCATCATCAGGCCGGCGGTCATGGTGATGCCGGAACGCGAGGTGCCTGGGATCAGCGCCACCGCCTGCGCCACGCCGATCACCAGCACATCCTTCCAACCGATGGCATGCTCAGTGCGCGCGCCGCGCCCCCTGGCATCGGCCCACCACAGCAGCAGGGCAAAGATCACGGTGGCCCAGGCAATCACCAGGGGTGAGCGCAACTCCGTTTCGATCACCCCTTTGAACAACAGGCCGGCCAGCCCCACCGGGATGGTGCCGAACAACACCGCCCAAGCCAGGCGGCTCTCGCCCACCATCTGCCGCGTCGCCAGCGAGCGGCCCCAGTCGCGCGCCATCACCCGCAGATCGCGGCGGAAATACCACACCACCGCCGCCAGCGTGCCCACGTGCGCCGCCACATCGAAGGCCAATCCCTGATCGGCCCAGTCCTCCAGCTGCGGCAGCAGGATCAGATGGGCGGAACTGGAGATGGGCAGAAACTCGGTCAATCCCTGCAGGATGGCGAGGGCGATGATTTGTATTAGTTCCATGCATTAATTCCGAGTTTCGAGTTTCGGCAGAATGGAGTCGCGTTCCAATCAAAACTCCAAATCCTAAACTCGCAATGGGTTCTCAGCGTTTCTCCACCACGATGCGGGCGTAGCGCCCTTCCTTGGCAATCTCGCTGTGGATTACCGCGAAGCCGGTGTGATTCAGCAGATAAATCAGATCTTCACGCGAGAAGCGGTTGTGCTCGACGAAATGGATGAAGAAATCCTCCAGCTCGGCGGTAGTGATATCGCTGCCGAATAAGCGCGCCTCATCGGTCTGGTTGCGCACGTAGACCTCCAGGGGCGCACGCACCCAGTCGGCAATGTAGAAGCGGCCACCACGGCGCATCACGCGGCTGATCTCCTGCAGGGTGCGCAGCGGCTGATCCATTTCGTGCAGCACCACCGAGCACATCACGGCATCCACCATGCCGTCAGCCAGCGGCAGCCTGGGTTCGTGCAGATCCTCCTCAATGATCTCGCAACCGGCAGGCAGCTCGCCCACCGCCTGCAACATGTATGGCGCCACCTCCACGCCGATGGCGCGGATGCCGGGATAGCGCTGTGCCAGCGCCTTGACGAACAGGCCGGGGCCGGCGCCGAGATCGATGACCACTGGGTTGGCCGAGTAGGCCGGCTCCACCCATTGCTGCCAGGCAGTCCAGAACAGCTCGTCGAAGCGGCTGTCGAAAGATTCCTTCATCAACTGGGCAAAGCGCTCACCATCGCGGTGGTGCTTGGCCAGCATTTCCTGGGTCTGTTGGCGCCGTTCGGACATGACTTGCTCCTTGTGCGGTTTTTGCGGCGGCAATGATACCTCGTTTGGCCACGCAATAGCGTGTCAAACCTTTGTAATCAAAGCTTCACAGGGGCTTGGTACGGTGGCGCCGTACCCAAATGACGAAATGAGAGAGCGCAGACCATGAATAACGAAATCGTTGCCTTTTACACCCAGCCCCTGCCCCACGGCCACGGGCATCGCAGCCGCCTGTTGCAGGAAATCGCCTTCCTCGAAGGCCGCCTCACCGACCTCAACGCCGTGGGCGAAGGCGACAACGCCTATGAACGCGCCCTGGGACGCACCTACCAGGCCCTGCTCGGCTTGCGCCGCAGCGAGCTGGCCACGCTCCACAACTGATGCGCGCGGCCGGAATCCCTCACAGGCGATAACGCTCGTCACGCACTGCAAAGCCCGCGCCGGCATCGGCCACGCCGCGCCCCAGCGCCAGCACCTTGAACAGCTCCCCCATCTCCCCCGGCATCATCAGCCGCTTCAGTTGTGCGGCCATTTCCAATTGCTGCCGCATGTCCTGCACATCCTGCGCCAGTTCCAGCAGGCCGCTGCCAATCAAGTAATTGGCCTGGTTGGCAAAACCCAGCACATCCAGGCCGGCCTCCGCCGCGGCCTGCGCCATGGCGGTGAAATCCACATGGGCGGTGATGTCCTGCAGACCGTGCAGGATCAAGGGGTCCGGGTGACTGCGGTGGCGATAGTGGCACATCAGCGTGCCGCCGCTGCGCTGCGGGTGGTAATACTCATGGCGCGGAAAACCGTAGTCGAACAACAGCAGCACACCGCGTTGCAGACAGGCTGCCAGGCTGCGCAACCAGTCCTCCGCCGCCAGGTTCACCTCGGATTCGTAGCCCTCCGGCCATTGCTCCGCCGCCGCACGTTCCTGTACCCGTGCCGCCAGCCGTGGCGTGCATACCGGCAGTTCAGTCCAACTGAACGCCGCGCCGGTCCAGGTGACGCCCAGTTCATGGACCTGGCCATCACGCCAACGAAAGCGATGCACCGGCATGGCATCGAGCACCTCGTTGCCCAACACCACACCGACAAAATGCTCCGGCAAGGCATCCCGCCACTGCACCCGCGCCAGCAGATGCGGCGCACGCGCCGCCAGCGTTTCCCCCTGCCGCGCGCGCAGGTCGGCACTCACTTCGAGTATGGAATAGGCGGCGGGAAGGGCGTTGATACGCTCCAGCTCCAGCAGGATATCCGTTGCCATGGCACCGCTGCCGGCACCGAACTCCAGCAGCTCGCCACCCGCCAGTTCGGCCAGCACGCCGGCACAGTGTCGCGCCACGCAGCGGGAGAACAGCGGCGACAGCTCGGGGGCGGTGACGAAATCGCCCGCGACGCCGAACTTGCGCGCCCCGGCGCTGTAATAGCCGAGACCCGGCGCATACAGCGCCAGCTCCATGTACCGGGCAAAACTGATGGCGCCGCCGGCAGCGCTGATGTGGTCGCGCAACAATCGGGTGAGCGCCGCGCTGTGCGCCGCCTCATCCGCCGATGGCGGCGGCAGTTCGCGCAGGCTGGCAGCAGCCCTGCGCAGGTCGTGGGAGTCAGACAAGGTGGAGTTTCCGGCCGGGATGAGTTTCGGTAGAGTGTGCCAGATGAGCCAGCGCAACAAAAGCACGCCCGATTCCGATACGCTCGACGGCAAGGTGGTGTTGATCACCGGCGCCGCCCACCGTATCGGCGCCACCACTGCACGCCTGCTACACGCCGCCGGCGCCAACATCGTGCTGCACTACCGCAGCTCGCGCAAGGCGGCGCAGGCGCTGCAAAAGGAACTGAACGCGCTGCGCGACAACTCGGTGGTGCTGGTGCAGGCCGATCTGCTCGATACCGACAAACTGACGGCACTGGTGCGCGAGGCACACGGCGCATGGAACCGTCTCGACGTGCTGATCAACAATGCCTCCACCTTCTATCCCACCACCGTGGGCAAGGTGGAGGAGAAAGAGTGGAACGACCTCATCGGCTCCAACCTCAAGGCGCCGTTCTTCCTCGCCCAGGCCGCGGCACCGCATCTCACCAAGGCCCACGGCTGCATCGTCAACATCGTCGACATTCACGCCGACCGCCCGCTCAAGGGCTATCCGGTGTACTCCATCGCCAAGGCCGGCCTGGTGATGCTGACCCGCGCCCTGGCCGGCGAGCTGGGACCGCAGGTGCGCGTCAATGCCGTGGCGCCGGGCGCGATCCTGTGGCCGGATCACGACATGGACGAGGTGACCAAGCAGCGCATCGTCTCGCGCACCTTCCTCAAACGGCAGGGCGAGCCGCGCGACATCGCCAAGGCCGTGCTGTTCCTGATTCGCGATGCCGGTTACATGAGCGGGCAGGTGATTACGGTGGACGGCGGCCGCTCACTGAATTCGTAACCTCAAATACAAGCTACAAGCAGACTCTGCATCAGAACTCAAACGCCACCGGCCACAGCGGCTGGCTTTTCTTGTCGAAGACTTCCCACATTTCGCCATAACTCACACCCAGTTGCGGGTGCTTGAGCTGCGGCGCGATCTCCGCCAACGGCCACAGCACAAAGGCATTCTTGGTGATCTCGTCGCGCGGGATGTCCAGCTTGCCCTCGTGCAGCACCAGATCGTCGTAGAGCAGCAGGTCGATGTCGAGGGTGCGCGAGGAAAAGCGCGGCCCGTTACGCACACGGCCGTGCGCCTCCTCGATGGCACGCAGCTCTGATGCCACCTGCTGCGGCGTCAGCGCGGTGTCGAAGCCGGCCACCAGGTTGTAGAAACTGTCACCGGCAAAGCCCACGGCCTCGCTTTCGTACACCGAGGAGAGGATGAGTGTGCCGAAACGGCCCCTGAGGTCGGTGACGCCGGCACGGATGTTCTGCTCGCGCTCGATGTTGCTGCCGATACTGACGTAGACACGCGCCATTCAGGGCTTGCTGCCGCGCTCGATGATGATGCCCACATCGCCGGCATAGCGCACCGCCCCCTTCTTGTTGAGGCGCACCCGCACCCAGGAGACGTTGAACTCGTTGAGGATGATCGCGGCCACGCGCTCGGTGAGCGTCTCCACCAGTTGGAACTGACTGTCGCCGACGAACTGGATCAACCGCTTGGCCACCGCCTTGTAGTTGAGGGTGTCGTCGATACTGTCGCTGGCCGCCGCCTTGCGGATGTCGGTGGCCATTTCCAGGTCCAGGCTCACGGTCTGCTTGATGCGCCGTTCCCAGTCGTAGATGCCTATGACGGTGTCGATCTTGAGGTCGTTGAGATAAATGATGTCCATGGGCAGAAAAGGTACTCGGGAAAAGGGAAAAGATACAAGGGCGAACTTGTGGTAGATTCAGCTCCCCTGATTACACACCCGGATTTCCATGAGCCTCATCGACATTGCACTGATCGCCGGCGCTTACCTGCTCGGCTCGCTGTCCGCCGCCATCATCCTGTGCCGCCTGCTCGGCCTGCCCGACCCGCGCACCCAGGGCTCCGGCAACCCTGGCGCCACCAATGTGCTGCGCTTCGGCGGCAAGAAGCTGGCGGCGCTGACCCTGCTCGGCGACATGGTGAAGGGCCTGATCCCGGTGCTCATCGCCCGCGCCCTCGCCGCCGATCCGCTGGTGCTCGCCGCGGTGGCCATGGCGGCCTTCCTCGGTCACCTCTATCCCGTGTTCTTCGGCTTCAAGGGCGGCAAGGGCGTGGCTACCGCCGTCGGCGTGCTGTTCGGCCTGTCCTGGCCGGTGGCGCTGGCGGCGATCCTCACCTGGGTCGCCATGGCCGCGCTGTTTCGCATCTCCTCGCTGTCGGCACTCACCGCCGCGGTACTGGCGCCGTTCTACATGGTCTGGCTGAACGGACGCCTCCCGTTTGTCGTGATGACGGCGGTGATGAGTCTGTTTCTACTCTGGCGCCACCGCGCCAACATCCAACGCCTGCTGGCCGGGGAAGAGAAGAAGATCGGCAAGAAGTAATTCTTGCGCAGCTTACGGAAGATCTGAATTAAGTCCATCCTGGACTTCTCAGACCACGCACATCCCTGTGCCGCGGAAGCTCTGAACTTATTCAGGGCTTCCCTAGCACGGCGCCGACAGGGTTTCCATCGGCCAGCGCGGTTGGGCGCGGATCGCCAGCGGCTCGCGCTGACCGGCGCACAGGCGCACATAACCGGCATAGGCGATCATCGCGCCGTTGTCGGTGCAGAACTCCGGCCGCGGGTAGTACACCTTGGCCCCCTCCTCGGCGGCGATCTCGGCCAGCTTGGCGCGCAATTGGCGGTTGGCACTGACGCCGCCCGCCATCACCAGCCGCTTCAGCCGGGTCTGCTTCAGCACGCGCCGGCACTTGATGGCCAGGGTATCCACCACCGCATCCTCGAAGGCGCGGGCGATATCGGCGGCGGCCTCCAGGCCATGCTGCTGCAGGGTGGTGAGGGCGTAGGTCTTGAGGCCGGAGAAACTGAAGTCGAGGCCCGGCCGATCGGTCATCGGTCGCGGGAAGGAAAAACGTGCCGGATCGCCCCGTTGCGCCAGTTTCGCCAGCGCCGGCCCGCCGGGATAGCCCAGACCGAGCAGCTTGGCGGTCTTGTCGAAGGCCTCGCCGGCGGCATCGTCCAGCGATTCGCCCAGCAGGGTATAGCGGCCGACGCCGTCCACCCGTACCAGCTGGGTGTGGCCGCCGGACACCAGCAGGGCAGCAAAGGGGAATTCGGGCGGCTCCGCCTCCAGCATGGGTGCCAGCAGGTGGCCCTCCATATGGTGTACACCAACCGCAGGCACCCCCCAGGCGAAGGCCAGGCTGCGGCCGACGCTGGCGCCGACCAGCAGGGCGCCGATCAGCCCCGGCCCGGCGGTAAAGGCCACGCCGCCGATATCGACCCGGGTCACCCCGGCCTGGCCTAGGCACTGGTCCAGCAGCGGCAACACCCGGCGCACGTGGTCGCGGGAGGCCAGCTCCGGCACCACGCCGCCGTATGCGGCGTGCAATTGCACCTGGCTGTGCAGGACGTGCGCCAGCAAACCGCGCTCACCGTGGTAGAGGGCGACGCCGGTCTCATCGCAGGAGGTTTCGATGCCAAGGACGAGCAGGGGTTCGGACATAGGGACGCATTGTCCGGAGCCCGCCCCTCCACCGCAAGGCCCCCTTTGCATTTTGGCCGGGGGATCATTAGAATTGCGCGTTCACTGTATCCCGGCCGCCCGGCGGCCTTTATTTCGAGGTAGGAAGTTTCATGCCGTCTGTCCGCGTCAAAGAGAACGAGCCGTTCGATTTTGCCCTGCGTCGCTTCAAGCGCAGCTGTGAGAAGGCCGGTGTCCTGGCCGAGGTGCGCGAGCGCCAGCACTACGAGAAGCCGACCTCCATCCGCAAGCGCCAGAAGGCTGCCGCGGTGAAGCGCCAGCAGAAGAAGGTGCAGCGTCAGCAGTCCCGCCTGGTACGCCTGTACTAAGCACCCCTGACCTTCCCGCCTGAGGTCCTTCACGGCATGAGCCAGGAATCCCTCAAGCAGCGCATCGACGCCGACATGAAGGACGCGATGCGCGCCAAGGATAAGGAGCGCCTCGGCACCATCCGTCTGATCCTCGCCGCCGTCAAGCAGCGCGAGGTGGATGAGCGCATCACCCTGGACGATACCCAGGTGTTGGCCGTGCTGGAGAAGATGGTCAAGCAGCGCCGCGACTCCATCAGCCAGTTCGAGGCCGCCGGCCGCGCCGACCTGGCCGACAAGGAAAAGTCCGAGCTGAACCTGATCCAGGGCTACATGCCGGCGCAGCTGTCCGCGGCCGAGATCGACGCCATCATCGAACAGACCATCGCCGCCACCGGGGCCGCATCGGCCAAGGACATGGGCAAGGTGATGGGGCCGCTCAAAGCCCAGTTGCAGGGCCGCGCCGACATGGGCGCCGTCAGCGCCCGCCTCAAGGCCCGGCTCTCCGTCTGAGATTTCCCGCATTTTCCCCTGGCGGAAGATGCTGCCCGATCCATAACCCCCTAGAATAAGGCCCATGGCCGGCCGCATCCCCCAGCAATTCATCGACGAGCTGATCAGCCGCGTCGATATCGTCGACGTGATCGACGCCCGCGTGCCGCTGAAGAAAAAGGGCCGCGAGCATGTGGCCTGCTGCCCGTTCCACAACGAAAAGACCCCCTCCTTCACCGTCAGCCAGAGCAAACAGTTCTATCACTGCTTCGGCTGCGGCGCCCACGGCACCGCCCTCGGCTTTCTCATGGAATACGAACACCTCGACTTCGTCGAGGCGGTGGAAAAGCTGGCCGCGGGCATCGGCGTTACCGTGCCGCGCGAAGGCGGCGACAACGCACCGCGCGGCCCCTCGCCGCAACCGCTGTACGAGCTGATGGAGAAGAGCGCCCTGTTTTACCAGCAGCAACTGCGCCGCCACCCGCAGCGCCAGCGCGCCGTCGACTACCTGAAAAAACGCGGCCTGTCCGGCGAAATCGCCGCCGCCTTCGGCATCGGCTACGCCCC
>NZ_JBLJDO010000030.1:16038-21154 GCF_059410345.1 Sulfurivermis sp.
AGAAGAGCGCCCTGTTTTACCAGCAGCAACTGCGCCGCCACCCGCAGCGCCAGCGCGCCGTCGACTACCTGAAAAAACGCGGCCTGTCCGGCGAAATCGCCGCCGCCTTCGGCATCGGCTACGCCCCCGAGGGTAAGGGCCATTTGCTCCAGGCCCTGGGCCAGGACAAGGAACTGCAGGACCGACTGGTCACCACGGGCATGCTAATCGAAAAGGATGATGGCCGCCGCTATGACCGTTTCCGCGACCGCATCATGTTCCCCATCCGCGACTACCGCGGCCGGGTCATCGCCTTCGGCGGGCGCGTGCTGGACAAGGGCGAGCCCAAATACCTCAACTCGCCGGAGACCCCCATCTTCCACAAGGGGCGCGAGCTGTATGGCCTGTACGAGGCCAAGCAGGCCCTGCGCGAGATCCCGCGCCTGCTGGTGGTGGAGGGCTATATGGACGTGGTGGCCCTGGCGCAGTTCGGCATCCGCTACGCCGTCGCCACCCTCGGCACCGCCGTCACCAAGGACCACCTGGAGCGCCTTTTCCGCACCACGTCCGAAGTGGTGTTCTGCTTCGACGGCGACCGCGCCGGCCGTGATGCCGCCTGGCGCGGTCTGGAAAATGCACTACCCTTGATGCGCGAAGGACATCAACTACACTTCATGTTCCTTCCGGAAGGGGAAGACCCGGACACCCTGGTGCGCAGCATCGGGCGGGACGGGTTTGAGCAGTTGGTCACGCAGGCGCAGCCGCTGTCGGAATACTTCTTCGAGCAGATGGGCAAACAGGCCGACATCACCCGGCTGGACGGGCGGGCGCGGCTGGTGGAACTTTGCCGCCCCTATCTGTCGAAGCTACCCCCGGGCGTGTATCGCCACCTGATGCTGGATCGTCTGGCACAGCTGGCGCACATGGAGCGTGACGCCCTGGAGCGCATGCTGGGCGGAGAAACGGCACCCGCGGCCCCCATCCCGGCCGCCGGCAAGCCGGCCAAACCGCCCGCCGCATCCCGGCACCAGCCTTCGCTGGTACGCAGCGCCATCCGCCTGCTGCTGCAACGGCCGGCCTTGGCGCAACTGGTGGGCGAGCCGCAGCAACTGGCGGGATTGCAGTTGCCGGGGTTGCCGCTGCTGGTAGAAATGCTTGATCTGCTTAGGCAGCACCCGCATTTAACCACAGGAGCCTTGCTGGAACACTGGCGCGAGGGCGACCAGGGCAAGCATCTGTTTGCCCTCGCCCAACGCGACATGCTGTTGTCGCCGGAACAGGACAACCTGGAACAGGAGTTCACCGATACCGTCGCCCGCCTGCTCCAGCAGTTGCGCCGGCAGCGCCGGCTGGAACTGGAACAACGCTTCGGCTCGCTCAGCGAAGCGGAAAAAGATGAATATACTCAACTGGTTAGAGGTAACAACTGAGGCCATGGCAGAGACCGCCCCATCGAGTTTGGGAGCCGGCTGACTATTGGTATATAATCTTGCGATTTTTCGCTTCATTCTGCCCTCAGGGATGGGGGCGCACAGTATGCAGGTAACATCGAGATGATGGATCAAGATCAGCAATCCCAGCTGAAAATGCTTATTTCCAAGGGCAAGGAACAGGGCTTCCTGACCTATGCCGAGGTGAACGACCACCTCCCCGATGGCATCGTCGATCCTGAGCAGATCGAAGATATCATCGGCATGATCAACGACATGGGCATCCTGGTGCACGAGCATGCGCCGGACGCCGACAGCCTGCTGATCTCCGACAATGCCGTCACCGCCGACGACGAGGACGTAGCCGAGGAGGCTGCCGCCGCCTTGGCTTCGGTGGACAGCGAGTTCGGCCGCACCACCGACCCCGTGCGCATGTACATGCGCGAGATGGGCGCGGTGGAACTGCTCACCCGCGAAGGCGAAATCAAGATCGCCAAACGCATCGAGGACGGCATGAACCAGATGCTGGAGGCGCTGGCCTCCCATCCGGAAACCGTCGCCATGCTGTTGGGTGAGTTCGATCAGATCGCGTCCGGCACCACCCGTCTGGGTGATATCGTCACCGGCTTCATGGACGTGGACGCCCCTGCCGAGGCCATTCCCGAAAATATCGACGCCGCCGCCGAGTTGGAAGCCGATGCTGGCGATGATGACGAAGAAGAAGAAGGTGAAGGCGGCGCCGATGATGAAGCCGCCGACACCGGCCTCGACATCGAGGAAGTGCGCGTACGCATGGAAACCCTGCGCGACCTGCACACCAAGCTGGTGGCCGCGCTGACCAAGCATGGCAAGGATCATACTCGCACCAAGAAGCTGAGCGAGGAGCTGATCGCCGCGTTCATGGAATTCAAGCTGGCGCCGAAGATGATCGACCGTCTGGTCGCCAATCTGCGCGAACTGGTGGAGCGCATCCGTACCCACGAGCGCGTGATCATGGATCTGTGCGTCACCAAAGGCCGCATGCCGCGCAAGGAGTTCATCACCTCCTTCCCGGACAACGAAACCAATCTCAAGTGGCTGGACAAGCACACCAAGAACGGCAAAGGCTACGCCAAGGATCTGCAACAGGCCGCCGACGAGGTGCGCAAGACCCAGGAGAAGCTCATCAGCCTGGAACAGGAATGCGGCATGTCCATCACCGACATCAAGGACATCAACCGCAAGATGTCCATCGGTGAAGCCAAGGCGCGCCGCGCCAAGAAGGAAATGGTGGAGGCCAACCTGCGTCTGGTGATCTCCATCGCCAAGAAGTACACCAACCGCGGCCTGCAGTTCCTCGACCTGATTCAGGAAGGCAACATCGGCCTGATGAAGGCGGTGGACAAGTTTGAATACCGCCGCGGCTACAAATTCTCCACCTACGCCACTTGGTGGATCCGTCAGGCCATCACCCGCTCCATCGCGGACCAGGCCCGCACCATCCGCATCCCGGTGCACATGATCGAAACCATCAACAAACTCAACCGCATCAGCCGTCAGATGCTGCAGGAAATGGGCCGTGAGGCCACCCCGGAAGAGCTGGCCAAGCGCATGGAGATGCCGGAAGACAAGGTGCGCAAGGTACTCAAGATCGCCAAGGAACCGATCTCCATGGAGACGCCCATCGGCGACGACGAAGATTCGCATCTGGGCGACTTCATAGAGGACAGCAACGTCATGTCACCGGTGGAATATGCCACTGCCGAAGGCCTGCGCGAGGCCACCCAACAGGTACTGGAAGGACTCACCGCGCGCGAGTCCAAGGTGCTGCGCATGCGCTTCGGTATCGACATGAATACCGACCACACCCTGGAAGAAGTGGGCAAGCAGTTCGACGTCACCCGCGAACGCATCCGTCAGATCGAGGCCAAGGCGCTGCGCAAGCTGCGTCACCCCAGCCGCTCGGAACAGCTGCGCAGTTTCCTCGACTCGGAAGGCTGATCAAAGCCCCACTGCTGGGTATACTAGGCGCGCTCGCAGGGTAACCTTCGGGCGCGCTTCATTTCCGGGGCCTATAGCTCAATTGGTTAGAGCAGAGGACTCATAATCCTTTGGTTCCAGGTTCAAGTCCTGGTGGGCCCACCAAATAAAACAAAGGGTTATGAGGCCATTCCGAGTTTTATATAACCGGAGTGTCCACATAATGTCCACGTCTGTAAATTCCAAGAAGTATCGGAAGTTCTGGAGCCACCTTCCCATTGAGGAGTACATTCTCTTGGAGTTGGAGGCTCACCGTCGCGGCCTCACCCCTTACGAACTAAACACGCGGGTTCTCTCTGCTTGGCTTCGCGCTAATGTTGGGGGTGGGGTGGGGGCTACCTCGTCGCCGTCGCCTTCGGTCGTGCCAGCCTATTCCCTCAACGGCGAGTAGGCCGCAAGGAGGGGCCCCCTTTGGGGAGGACGCCTTGCGGCCTACTCGCCGTTGAGGGATGCTGGCCGGCCTCGAATCGGTGGCGATGGCGGCGTGGTAGCACCCACCCCAAGGGGGCTACCTTGGAGCCTGAGCCGGAGGGAGTTGCCTTGTCGTTGCCGCGTAGCATTTATCCACGGGCCGGAGTCTTCAAAGCGCAATGCTTCTGCCTTCGTGGGGAAGGTTTTTCTAAATCGCTTCCCCTCCCTGCCTCCGGGCCGGATATCAACCTTCCATCCATTGTTCGTTTTCTCTATTCCCATCGTTCGTTACCTGACGTGCTTGTAACACGTCTATCAGAATGACATTCAAGGTGTCCGTAGGCTCACATCGTTACACAATAAAGTAAAACGTATTGCGAAATAATACAGTGTAATGCACACTAAAAAACAATAGTAGACAATAATACGTATTGCAATATAATACGCACATGAAACATAGACTGACGCCAGACCAGAAACGGGAATTTAAGTCCTACTTGGAAAAAGCGGGATGGGATGCTCACCAGATTGGGGAGTTATTGCATCCTGAAAGGGCTTGGAGCGCGTATCACTTGTGGAAAGCTAAGGGCGGGGAAATTCAGCCAGGTGAAATAGGCGCAGTCTCAAAAGCGTTAAATCCTCCCGCTCAGGCTGTTGGCGTTCAAGAAAAGCGTAGGGGGCGGGGGCCGGGTAAAAAGCCCGCAAAACAGGTTACAACCGTTCAGCTTGACCCGGATATGTTGGAGGGGTTGCAGCAAGTGGCGGAGCGAGAGGAGCGCACGGTAAGCGCGGTGATAAGGTTGGCGATTCGTGACTACTTGGAGAAGGTAAATGGATAAGCTGCGAGAAGTAATGGATGACCTTGATTCGCTTTATATGGCTTATGAGGGATTGGAGATACTGGCTACGTCTGCCGACCATGGGCAATCTGACCATGTGGGTCATGTGCTCTCCGCGTTGAATGTCCAGTTCAAAGCGCATCTTGAAGCGTTGGATGGGCTGCGGAAAGGTAAGGGTCTTTCGGTGGTCAAGTGATTGGCCACATTGTGTCCACAATTATTATGGTTTGTAGTGTCTTATAGTGTTTTTGGCGCACGTAACTATATGAAATCAATGGTTATAGTGTTGTAACGTGTAGCTTTGGAAGGGTCTCATAATCCTTTGGTTCCAGGTTCAAGTCCTGGTGGGCCCACCAAACAAACAGGGGGGCATACGCCCCCCGTCATCACATCCAAAACGGTCTTCCCGCCGGCGCTACTGGAATCCCCATACCGGCG
>NZ_JBLJDO010000009.1:0-107711 GCF_059410345.1 Sulfurivermis sp.
TCGATGCCCTTGATGTTGGCATTGACGGTGACGGGGACCACGGCGCCGTTCTCGGCGATGTCGGGGGCCTTGATCTCGATGTCATTGCTGGGGGTGGTCATGTCGGCGTTGTAGATGCCCTTCAGACTGGAGGCGATGTCCTTGGCCTCGAAGGCGTCCTTGGGCCAGGCAGCCAGCACCTGACGGGGAGAAAGCAGGCCGGCGCTGACGGCAACGGCGACGGCGCTGCCGGCCAGGGTGCCCTTGAGAAAGATTCTGCGCTTGGTATTCACGTGACAGACTCCTTGAAGCTTTGGGTTGGTAATGGTGTAGGTCCGGGACCGTCCGAGGGGCCATATGATAGGGACTTATGGCGTGTGACACTAGGATTTCTGTGGAGTTTCGTTCCCGTCTGCCGATTTGCCATGGGATGGGCTACCATCCCGCGCCATGGACCCCATAGAACTGTCCCTGTTTGCCAGCCGCATCGAGGCCGTCTGCGATGAGATGGGCGCGGCGCTGCGCCGAACGGCCTTCTCACCCAACATCCGTGATCGACTGGATTTTTCCTGCGCGGTGTTCGATGCGCAGGGGGAGTTGTGCGCCCAGGCCGCCCACATCCCGGTACATCTGGGCAGCATGGCCTATGCCATGCGCGGCATCGTCAGCGGTATCGACTGGCGTGCGGGCGACATGGTGGTGGTCAACGATCCCTTCCTCGGCGGGACCCATCTGCCCGACGTCACCGTCATCGCCCCGCTGCTGCATGACGGTGAATCATTGGGATTTGTCGCCAATCGTGCCCACCACGCCAACATCGGCGCCGCAGCCCCCGGTTCCATGCCCATCTCCCGTTCGCTGGACGAGGAGGGGCTGGTGATTCCGCCCACGCTGCTGGTCCGTGATGGCCGGGTCGACACGACCCTGCTGGGCCGCCTGGCCGGCGGCCGCAGCGAGGCCGAGGGCGATTTTGCGGCGCAGGTGAGCGCCAACCGTACCGCGCTGGCGCGCCTGCGCGAGCTGGTGCGGGGCATGGGGGCAGCGGCCTACCGTGCCGCCCTCGTCGCCCTCAACGACTATGCCGAACGCCTGGCGCACAGTGCGCTGGCGGAAATCCCGGACGGAGAGTATGCCTTTGCCGATGTGCTGGATGACGACGGGGTCGGCAGCCAGGACATCACCATCGCGGCCCGGGTGCAGGTCAGCGCCGGCCGGGTCGCAGTGGACTTCAGCGGGACCGCGCCGCAGGTGCCGGGCAACGTCAATTGCCCGTTGTCCGTGGCGGCGGCGGCGGTGTATTACGTGTTCCGTTGTTTGATGCCGCGCGAAACCCCGGCCTGCGCCGGGGCCTTCCGCGCCATCCATCTCACTGCACCACAAGGCTGCCTGCTCAACGCGCAGCGGCCGGCGGCGGTGGCTGCGGGCAACGTGGAGACCAGTACGCGGGTGGTGGACGTGATCTGCGGCGCCCTGGCCCAGGCTCTGCCCGGGCGCATGCCGGCGGCCAGTCACGGGTCTATGAACAACGTCGCCATGGGCGCCAGGAATAACGTCGCCCCGGGCGCCGAAAACAAGGCCGCCGATTGGGACTACTATGAAACCATCGGCGGCGGTATGGGCGCAGGCCCGCAGGGCGGCGGGCTGGATGCCGTGCAGACCCATATGACCAACACCCTCAACACCCCCATCGAGGCGCTGGAATCGGCCTATCCGTTACGTGTGACGCGGTACGCTATCCGGCGGGGTTCGGGCGGCGCGGGGCTCAGGCGCGGTGGCGACGGCATCGTGCGCGAGTTCCAGTTTCTGGCGCCGGCGCAGGTGACCCTGCTCACCGAGCGCCGCCGCCACGCGCCGTGGGGGCTGGCCGGTGGTTGTCCCGCCGCGACAGGGGAAAACCGGCTCAACGACAGGCCGTTGCCGGGCAAGGTCAGCCTTGCTGTTGCCGGCGGCGATCGGGTTACCATCGCCACACCGGGCGGCGGTGGTTGGGGCAAGTCATAACAGACAGAAAACAGGCAGGGAGAGGGTATGCGCGCATTAGTGTTGTTATGGATCGTGTTGGTGGCGGGCTGTGCCAGCGGCACCATGATGGGGGCCGGACAGGGCGGTCGGGCGGACGATGGTCGCAGTTATGAAGAGGCGCGCGCAGACAACCTGTTGGCTGCCGCGGTGAACCGTGCCCTGGTGCATGACAAGAGTATCAACGCCGGCGATATCCGTGTCAGCGTGCGCGACAGCGTGGTCACCCTGGCCGGCACGGCCTCCAGTGCCAGCAGTGCAGAACACATCGTCAGCCTGGTGCGGGAAATCGATGGCGTCAAAGGCGTCGTCAACAACCTGCGCATCGGCCGCTGAATGGATGCCCCTTGCCTCTATCTTCCTTCTGACTTGTATCTGACCCTATGTGCGGAATCTGCGGTGAACTGAGACTGGATGGCCATGTGCCGGATCTGGCCGTGCTGGGGCGCATGCTGCACCGGCTGGAGCGGCGCGGCCCGGATCACGAGGGCAGTTACTCCGACGGCCCGCTGGCGCTGGGCCACCGCCGTCTCGCCATCATCGATCTGTCGGAGCGCTCGCACCAGCCGATGATCGACAACGAACTCGGTCTGGTGTTGGTGTTCAACGGTACCATCTACAACTATCGTGACCTGCGCGTGGAGCTGCGCGCGCGCGGTTACAACTTCTTCTCCGACGGTGATTCGGAGGTGATCCTCAAGGCCTATGCCGCCTGGGGCGAGCAGTGCGTGGAACATCTGCACGGCATGTTCGCCTTCGCCATCTGGGACATCAGGCGCCAGCACCTGTTTCTGGCGCGTGACCGCCTCGGCATCAAGCCGCTGTACTACAGCCACGATGGCAAGAGCTTCCGTTTTGCCTCCAATATGCAGGCCCTGCTCGCTGCCGGCGGCGCCGATGTCAGCATCGACCCGCTCGGCCTGCACCACCAGTTCACCTTGCACGGCGTGATCCCCGCGCCGCGCACCCTGCTCAACGGCATCCGCAAGCTGGCGCCGGGCCACACCATGGCCATCGACCAGGAGGGCCGTCGCAGCGAGCGTCAGTACTGGCAGCTCTATGCGCACCGCCCGAGCGAGGCGCGCAGCGAACAGGAGTGGACCGAGGCGATCCACGCAGCCTTGAAGAAGGCGGTGAAGCGCCGCTTGGACATCGCCGACGTACCGGTGGGTGTGTTGCTGTCCGGCGGTCTCGATTCCAGCCTGCTGGTGGGCCTGCTGGCGGAGCAGGGGGTGAAGGACATCCTCACCTTCTCCATCGGTTTCGAGGATGTGCCGGAGGAGAAGGGCAGCGAGTTCGAGTATTCCGATCAGGTGGTGGCGATGTATGACACGCGCCATCACAAATACGCCATTCCCAACGCTCAGGTGTTGTTGCGCCTGCCCGAGGCGGTGGAGCAGATGGCCGAGCCCATGGTGGGGCAGGACGCGGTGGCCTTTTATCTCCTCGCCGAACGCGTGTCGCAGGAGGTAAAGGTGGTGCAGAGCGGGCAGGGTGCCGACGAGGTGTTCGGCGGCTACTTCTGGTATCCGCGTATGGATGCTGAGGGCGGCACCGATCTGGAGCGTTTTGCCAAACACTATTTCGATCGCCCGCACAGCGAGTTTCTGCAAACCGTGGCTGAACCGTTTCGCGGCGAGGATCACACCGGCATGCTGATTGAGAAACTGCTCACTCAGCCCGGCGCCGACACCTTTATCGATCGCGTGCTGCGCATGGATACCACCACTCTCATCGTCGATGACCCGGTGAAGCGTGTCGACAACATGACCATGGCCTGGGGCCTGGAGGCGCGCGTCCCCTTCCTCGATCACGAGCTGGTGGAGCTGGCGATGCAACTGCCGCCGGAACTCAAGCTCGGCTCCGGCGGCAAGCACGTACTGAAAAAGATCGCCCGTGGCCTGATCCCCGACGGTGTCATCGATCGGCCCAAGGGCTACTTCCCGATGCCGGCGCTGAAATACGTGCGCGGCGAATTCTACGATTTCATGCGCGACATCCTCGACTCCAACGCCTGCCGCCAGCGCGGCCTGTTCAACCGTGCCTACGTGGACAGGCTGCTGGCCGAGCCGGAGCAGCACTTCACCTACCTGCGTGGCAGCAAGCTGTGGCACCTGGCGCTGCTGGAGCTGTGGCTGCAGCGCAATGTCGATTTGTATTACTGAGTGACCACAACATGAAAAATCAGGCGGGTCTGGCCTTGCTGCTGGGCACCATGGCGGGCGCTGCGCTGGCGGCCCCCGAGGGCTTCGAGTTTCACGGCTACTTTCGCGTCGGTGCCGGCAGCAACAGCGCCGGCGGCGATCAGGTGTGTTTCAAACTGCCCGGCGCGGCGAGCAAATACCGTCTCGGCAACGAGTGTGAGGCCTACGGTAGTCTCACCCTGGCGCAGAACTTCGCGCCCAGCGCCGACGGTGCGCAGTACAGGGTGGCGGTGCAGTTCGCCTACGAGACACTGGCAGAAAAGGATTTCGAGAGCTACAACAGCGCAATGCGCGAGATCTATGCAGAAGGCAAGGGGCTGTTCGGCGGCGAGCTGAAGGATGCTCGCTTCTGGGTCGGCAAGCGCCTGCGCCGCACCGACGTGCACATGACTGATTATTTCTATTGGGACAACAGCGGTTCTGGCGGCGGTGTGGAAGATGTGCCGCTGGGAGTGGGCAAGCTGTCCTATGCCTATATGCGCTGGGTCGATGGCCAGGACGAGTTCGGCAATCCCACCAGCGTGAAGAACCACGCCATCACCTCGCACGATCTGCGTTGGTATGATCTGCCGGTGAACGAGGAAGGCAAACTGGCCCTGGGCATCGATCTGCGCCGCAGTGATGAAAGCCGTGCCGCACTCGATGGTAAACACGGTTACATGTTGCATGTGGTGCACAAGCAGAGCGGGGTATGGGGTGGCTCCAACACTCTGGCCCTGCAATATGGCGCTGGTGCGGGCGCCACGTTGAGCCGCGATGCCGATGATAGCCTGAGTAACGACGCACGCAGCTGGCGTGTGGTGGAGCAGATCCATGTGGAGCCCCACCTGGATTGGTCCGGCCAGGCCACCCTGGTGTATGAACGCAAGGATTATCTCAAGCAGACCTGGTGGTCCTTCGGCGTGCGCCCCATCTATTACTTCACCGACCACTTCAACGTGGCGCTGGAACTGGGCCACGATCGGATCAAGCCCGATGCCGGTGCGGAGCGCACCCTGACCAAGGTGACGTTGGCGCCGCAACTGTCGCGTGGCCGTGGCTACTATTCCCGCCCGGTGTTGCGCCTGTTCGCCACCTATGCCCAGTGGAACGAGGCGGCCATGGCGGCGGAATCCGGCACCGGTCTGGCCGGTGGCAACAGCGGGCCTTTCGCGGGCAAGACCTCCGGGCTGACCTACGGTGTGCACGCCGAGGCCTGGTGGTAACCCCAAAGGGGTATGCAGGCTTGATCCCGGGCCAGTAATCCCCATCTACGCTTACTATGCGTATGGCCTGGTTTTCTTATGAATTGTGAGGAGTTGTTATGGATGTCCTGGAACGTATTGATCAGCAAGTAAAACAGAATCCCATCATCATCTACATGAAGGGCACGCCGCAGATGCCGCAGTGCGGTTTCTCCAGCCGTGCCGCCCAGGCCCTGTCCGCCTGCGGCGTGGAGTTCGCTTACGTCAATGTGCTGCTGGACCGCGAAATCTTCGAGAACCTGCCGCGCTACGCCAACTGGCCCACCTTCCCGCAGATCTACATCAACGGCGAGCTGATCGGTGGCTGCGACATCACCCTGGAGCTGTACCAGAAAGGCGAGTTGCAGAAGATGACGCAGGAGGCCGCGGCGAAGTCCGCAGCCGCGCAGTAATTTTCACTCTGCATGAAGAACGCCGGTTTCCCAGGGGAAACCGGCGTTTTTATTTGTATGGTATGTAGCCTCGCAGGGGGCGTCCTGCGGTTTAGGATTCGCCGCCGAACTCCAGCATGCGCCAGCGGTTGACGATGGCGCAGAACAGCTCGGCGGTGCGTTCGGCGTCGTATAGCGCGGAGTGCGCCTGCGTGGCGTCCCAGCTCAGGCCGGCGGCCTGTACCGCGCGGGCCAGCACGGTCTGCCCATAGGCGAGGCCGGCCAGGGTGGCGGTGTCGAAGCTGCTGAAGGCGTGGAAGGGGTTTTTCTTGATCTTGGTGCGCGCCACGGCGGCATTGACGAAACCGAGGTCGAAGAAGGGGTTGTGGCCCACCAGGATGGCGCGGGTGCAGGCCTGTTCCTTGACCTCGCGGCGGATCGGATCGAACACCTTGCGCAGCGCTTCATCCTCCGGCAGGGCGAGGCGCAGGGGGTGATAGGGATCGATACCGGTAAAGTCCAGCGCACGCTGATCTAGGTTGGCGCCGACAAACGGTTCCACATGGGCGTGATGGGTTTCGTGCGGGTAGAGCAGGCCCGATTCGTCCATGCGCAGGGTGACAGCCGCGATTTCCAGCAGGGCATCGGTCTGGGCATTGAAGCCGGCGGTTTCCACATCCACCACCACCGGGAGAAAGCCACGGAAGCGCCGGGCCAGGGCCGGTTTGTGTTCGGACATCGTCATGGGGGCGCAGGATACCCCAATTCGGCGCCTGGGCGCGAATTCAGGGACGGCAAAACCCGCCGCGGAGACGCAGAGGCGCAGAGTTAATTGAGGAAAATCCCTGCACGGCCTATGGGTTCGTAAGAGCAAGTAGGGTGGATAAGCGGCAGCGCATCCACCGTTCACTGGGCACTGGTGGATGTGCTGCGCTTATATCTATGGGGGGACGGTATTCGGCGGGAGGCAGGATGCCGGTAGCCATGTTCACCCAACCAAGGTTCGTTGCCCGGCCCCCTCTGCGTCTCCGCGGCAGGTGTTGGTGTTTCAGCCTTGCAGTTTCCATCCGAGGGTCTCGCCGGCGCGCAGAGGTACCACCACGTCGTCGCCGAAGGCATAGCAGTCGGGGACGGTCCAGCTTTCCTTGTGCAGGGTGATGGTGTCTTGGTTGCGCGGCAGGCCGTAGAAGTCGGCGCCGTGCAGGCTGGCGAAGCCCTCCAGCCGGTCCAGCCGGCCGGCACGTTCGAAGGCCTCGGCGTACAGCTCGATGGCGGCGTGGGCGCTGTAGATGCCGGCGCAACCGCAGGCGTTTTCCTTGGTCTTGCGCGCGTGGGGCGCGCTGTCGGTGCCGAGGAAGAACTTGGGATTGCCCGAGGTCGCCGCCTCCAGCAAGGCCTCGCGGTGGCTCTCGCGCTTCAGTACCGGCAGGCAGTAGTGATGCGGACGGATGCCGCCGGCCAGCATGGCGTTGCGGTTCATCAGCAGGTGTTGCGGGGTGAGGGTGGCGCCTACCCTGGGGCCGGCGCTGAGCACGAAGCGGGCGGCCTCGGCGGTGGTGATGTGCTCCACCACCAGTTTCAGATCGGGGATGCGTTCCAGCAGCGGCGCCAGTACACGCTCCAGAAACACCCGCTCGCGATCGAAGATGTCCACGTCGGCATCGGTGACTTCGCCGTGTACCAGGAACGGCAACTGCAACTCGGCCATGGCGCGCAGCGCTGCCTCGCACTTGCGCAGATCGGTGACGCCGGAGTCGGAATTGGTGGTGGCGCCGGCCGGGTACAATTTCACCGCAAACACCGCGCCGCTGTCCTTGGCGCGCTGGATTTCCTCCGGCGGCGTCATGTCGGTGAGATACAGGGTCATCAGCGGCTGGAAGCGGCTGCCGGCCGGCACGGCGGCCAGCACGCGCTCGCGATAGGCCAGCGCCTGGGCGGTGGTGGTGACCGGCGGTCTGAGATTGGGCATGACGATGGCGCGGCCGAACTGGGCGGCGGTGTGCGGAACCACCGCGGCGAGGGCGGCGCCGTCGCGCAGGTGGAGGTGCCAGTCGTCGGGGCGGGTGAGAGTGAGTTCGGTCATGGGCATTTCGGGTTGGTATTTCTATGTCAGGGGGATACGACAGGAGGGCACGAGAGTTGATGTGTGTGATTCACCAACCGTTTGGTGAGCGGTGTACGCGCCGCTCACCGTGTCTCAATCACGGCTGCATTCCGTATGTTCAGTTCTCTTCCGGCAGTTCGGGGCCGAACACCGATATCACATAGGCGCGCATCGACGCCTCCAGTACGCTGCTGCCATGGGCCAGGACGTCAGGCTCGATGGAGGCGGACCATTCCAGCGTGCCTTCGGTGTCCCAGTTGAGGTCGATTTTCTGTTCCTCGATGATGGGGCCGCCCTGTGACCAGTAGCGGGTCGGATTCCACTTGCGTGGCGGCAGGTTGTGGCCCGGGCTGTACAGCAACTCGCCCTCCTGGCGGAAGGCAGGGATACCGCGTGCCTTGGCGACCCAGTAGTCGAGCTGTTCCCCATTGAGTTGGGCTGCCTGCATGTTGCCCCCCCACGCCTGTAATGAACTGATTGCATAATATCGGTCTGGCGCAGGTATTTCCATCGGCCTGCGGCTAAAATCCTTGCTACCGCGGCGCGAGGCCGCCCTAGTCGAGTCATGGTCTTGGCCCGAGACGACATAGTACTTGCCCTCAGTTACGCCGTGCGCCTGCCGGTGGTGCTGAAATATCTGGGCCAACTGGCGCTGGTCCTGGCCATATTGACGCTGGTGCCATTGGTGGTGGCGCTGTGGTATCAGGATTATGCATTTGCGTGGCGCCTGATGGCGATAGTTGCCGTACTGGGATTGTCTGGCGCAGTGTTTGCCCGTTTGCCGGCACCGGCACGCATGCAGATAAACGAGGCGTTGGTGATCACGGCGCTGGCCTTTGTGGGCAGTGCGCTGCTGATGAGTTGGCCACTGATGGCCGCCGGCCTCAATTTTTCCGCGGCGCTGTTCGAGGCGGTGTCCGCCGTCACGACCACCGGCTTGTCGACTCTGGTTTCGGTAGAGGCGATGTCGCCGGCATTCTTGTTTACCCGTGCCTGGATGCAGTGGTATGGCGGCTTGGGTATCGTGGTGCTGACAGTCGCGCTGCTGCTGGGTCATACCCTGGCCAGTCATCGTCTGGTCGACCCGGACCTGCGTGCCGAGAATATCGCCACCACCACGCGCCACTATGCACGACGCATGTTGCTGGTTTATGTGGTACTCACGATCATTGGCGTGTTTCTGTTGTTGCTGGTGCAGGGCGATGTCTTCATGGCGGTGACGCATGCGCTGACCGCCATCTCCACCGGTGGCTTTTCCAGCCTGGATGGCAGTCTGGCCGCGTTGCCACCGCAGGCACAAACGGTGGTCTGCCTGTTGTGCATCGCCGGCGCCATTGCCTTGCCGCTGTACTATGTCCTGTTCACGCGTGGTGCCGGGGAGTTTGGACGCGATGTGGAATTGCGTGCCCTGCTGGTGTTGGTGGTCCTGGTAGGGATGCTCATGGCCTGGGTATTGATGCGCGGTGGTATGTCATGGTCCGCCGCATTGCAGCACGGCTTCATGCTGGGCATCTCCGCCCAGACCGGCTCCGGGTTTTCCAGTCTCGCGGTGGGGGAACTGAGTGACAGCAGCAAGATGGTTCTGTTGTTTGCCATGCTGGGTGGCGGTAGTCTCGGTTCGACTGCGGGCGGTATCAAGCTGTTGCGACTGTTGATCCTGCTCCGCCTGGTGCAGCTGGCATTGTGGCGCACCCGCGTCGCTGAACATGCGGTGGTGCAGCCGTGGCTGGGAACACGCAAGTTGGAGAGCGATGACATCGAGCGGGCGTTGGTGTTGATACTGTTGTTTCTGCTGGTGATTGCCGCCTCCTGGATGATCTTCGTGCTGCATGGCCATGACCCGCTGGATGCCTTGTTCGAGGTGGTGTCGGCGACCGCGACCGTGGGGTTATCCACCGGGATCAGTGCGGGTGAGTTGCCGCCGCTGTTGCAAGCGGTGCTGTGCTTCGACATGCTGGCGGGGCGCGTCGAGATCGTGGCGCTGCTGGTGTTGCTGTTTCCCGGTACCTGGTTCGGCAAGAGGACGGAAGTGACATGAGAGCGGTATTCGTGGGCGCCAGTTCGCTGGCGGTGATGACGGCGCGGTTTTTGCTGCGGCGGCGCCATGAGGTGGTGGTCATCGAGCGCAACAAGGAGCGCATCGAGACCCTGGCCGGTGAGCTGGACTGCGGCTTTCTGCTCGGCGACGGCAGCAAGCCGGCGTTGTTGCGCGAGGCCGATCCGGCGCGCACCGATGTGCTGTTCTGCCTTACCGGCAATGACCAGGCCAACATCCTCGCCTCCCTGGTGGGCCGTTCGCTGGGTTTTGCCCGCATCGTGACCAAGATCGACGACCCGGAGTTCGAACACATCTGCATCGAGCTGGGGTTGGAGGACATGATCATCCCATCGCGCACCATCGGCCGCTATCTGGCCGACCTGTTTCAGGGCATGAATCTGCTCGATCTGTCCAGTGCCATCAAGGACGAGGCGCGTATCTTCACCTTTGTCGCGCGCCATGATGATGAGATGCCGGCTACGGATCTCAAGCTGCCATCGCGCAGCCGCATCGTTTGCCTGTATCGCGGTGGCAAGTTCGTGCCGCTGGCGGAGGATACTCTCCTGCGCGAGGACGATGAGGTGGTGCTGATCACCCATGCCGACAATCTGCCCGCGCTGCACGAGCGCTGGGGCACGCAAATGGAAAAGGTGCGTAAACATTGATGCAAGAATTCTGGTTGTTGCCGGCGTTGCTGGCGGTGGTTTGGTTCTGGGTAGATTCCATGCGCGCACGCGAGGCGGCCATGCTGGCGGTGCGCCGCGCCTGCACGCGGCACGACGTGCAACTGTTGGACGAAACTGTGGCTCTGGTAAGGCTGCGCCTGGGACGCGATGGTTCCGGGCATGTAGGCTGGCGCCGCCGCTTTCGCTTCGAGTTCAGCAACGAGGGCGACAATCGCAGCAGCGGCGAGGTGGAATTGCTGGGGCGACAGGTGACGGCCATGCATCTGGAGATGGGGCCGTTCGTGCTGCATGACATGGAAATGGACGAGTCCCAGGTCAGGCATTGACCGGTGGGCGCAGGAGTCGCCGCTGCGCTCAGTCCACAAACGGCCCGTGCTGGATGATGGGCTCGCCGTGCGGCTGGCCGCTGACGCATATGAAGCGGCAGTCCCGCGTAGCATAGACCGTGAGCACCGAGGCACCGGCCAGCAGCAGTGCCGTTCCCGCCTCCAGTTCCTCATTCGCCACCTCGGGCCGCCCCGTGACGGCGTAGAGTAGACCGGTGTGGTGGGCCGGCACGGTGACATGGAATTCGCCCTCCTTGTGCAATTCCACGTCGTGATAGAGCACCGAGGTGTGCAGGTGAATGGGCGAACCGGGGCCGACAACGGTGCGCACCCGCCCGCAGGACAGTTCCTGCACCGGCAGTTGCGCCGCATCCACCTGTTGATAGGCGGGCGGCAGGTCCTTGTGAATCTTCGCCATGTTGATCCAGAGCTGAATGCCGTGCGCCGTCTCGTCGCCCGCCGGCGCTTCGGAGTGGACCATGCCGCGTCCGGCGGTGAACACCTGGGCACCTCCTGCCTGCACGACGCTGTCGTTGCCGAGGTTGTCGCGGTGGTGCATGCCGCCTTCGAACAGGTAGGTGATGGCCTCGAAGCCGCGGTGAGGGTGGTCGGGAAAGCCGGCCTCGGGGCCGACGAAAAACTCATCCAGCAGCACGAAGGGATCGGCGTGGCGCAGGCCCGCCGCCGGAAACAGGCGCTTCACGCGCGCGCCTGCACCTTCATCCATTTCAACCGCGCTGTAGTGCAGGGAATGCTCGGCCATGGCGTGTGTTCCTGCAGAGGGATAAGCGGAGTATAGCCTCCGCACCGCAGGAGGCGTGTCAATGCATCAGGCGCTCGGCAAAGGCAGCGCGCCGATTATGCGGCGCTACTCCCTGCTATGCGTCAGTCGATGCCGCCCTGGGTGAGGCGCGCCGGGTCGAGCAGGGTGCGCAGCTCGCCCTCGCTCAAGCCGGTTTCCTCTCTGGCCACGTCGAGGATCGGGCGATTCTCCTTGTAGGCACGCTTGGCGATGGCGGCGCCCTTTTCATAGCCGATGACGCGGTTGAGCGCGGTGACCAGGATCGGGTTGCGATTGAGCGCGGCCTGCACGCCTTCGACATTGACGCTGAAGTTGGCCATCGCCTTGTCCGCCAGCACCTGACAGGCGCCGGCGAGCAGGTGAATGCTCTCCACCAGGTTGCGCGCAATCATCGGCAGCATCACGTTGAGCTGGAAGTTGCCGTGCTGGCCGCCGGTGTTGATGGCGACATCGTTGCCGAGTACCTGGGCGCACACCATCATCACCGCCTCGGGGATCACCGGATTGACTTTGCCCGGCATGATCGAACTGCCCGGTTGCAGGTCCTGCAGGCGGATGTCGCTGATGCCGGCCAGGGGACCGGAGTTCATCCAGCGCAGGTCGTTGGCGATCTTCATCAGGGACACGGCCAGGGTCTTGAGCTGGCCGCTCATCTCCACCGCGGCATCCTGCGACGACAGGCCCTCGAAGTAGTTGTCCATGCTGCTGAAGGCGACGCCGCTTTTGCGCGTCAGCGCACTGGCCACGCGCGGGCCGAAGTCGGCGGGGGCGTTGATGCCGGTGCCGACGGCGGTGCCGCCCTGCACGATGGCGCGCAGGCGCGGCAGGCTGGCGTGGATGCGTTCAATGCCGTGGCGCAGTTGTGCCGCCCAGCCGGAGATCTCCTGGCCGAAGGTCACCGGCATGGCGTCCATCAGGTGGGTGCGGCCGGTCTTCACCACGTCCTTCAGCTCCGCGGCGCGGCGCTCGGTGGTGAGCGCCAGGTGTTCCAGCGCGGGCAACAGGCGTTCTTCCAGTTGCAGGCAGGCCGCGACGTGGATCGCCGTGGGGAACACGTCGTTGGAGCTTTGGCTCATGTTGACGTGGTCGTTGGGGTGCACCTTGGCGCCGAGGCGCTGGGCGGCCAGCGCGGCGATCACCTCATTGGCGTTCATATTGGAGGAGGTGCCGGAGCCGGTTTGGAAGATGTCGATGGGGAACTGGCCGTCGTGGCGGCCATCGGCCACGTCCAGGGCGGCGGCGCTGATCGCCTCGGCGATCTGGCCGTCGAGCAGGCCGAGGTCGCGGTTGGCCTCGGCGCAGGCGGCCTTGATCAGGCCCAGGGCGCGGATCAGCGGGCGCGGCAGCGGCTGGCCGGAGATGGGAAAGTTGTCCACGGCGCGCTGGGTCTGTGCGCCATACAGGGCGTCGGCGGGGACGCGCACCTCGCCCATGCTGTCTTTTTCGATACGGTAGTCGCTCATGGTGTTATCCGGGTTCCCCGGGCGTCGCCGGGGGTTGGGTAGAGGGTTGCAATTCATGTCCGGCGGGCGGCAGCCGGCGCACATCGTGGACCAATTCCTCCACCGCGCGCCACCGGCCGTCCGGCTCCAGATTGAGTATGACGTCCTTGTCGAGCACGTAGGCCTCACCCTCGGTGCTCTTGAGGGTTTCCTCCACGGTGAAGTGCAGGCGCACCGGGCTGCAGTCGCCCATCACCAGGTTGCGGTAACTGATGCGCGCCAGGCGCCGCTTGATGATGTCGTTGCGGCGGCGCTTGGCCCACTCGCGGTACTCGAGAAAGCCGCTCCGGCTGATGCCCAGCACCTGCAGGCGGGGTGACACCATGTCCAGATGGGCCTCGACATTGTTGGTGGCCGCAGTGTAGGCGTAGGCCTTGAGCCACTGTTCAACGATATGCCGCATCGCGTCCATGAAGAACCCCGTTCGATAAATACCAGGAATTTTCTATGATTTATGGCCGCGGTGTTTGCCGCACGTCACAGTCGCCGCATTTGTTTTTCCCCAGAAATATAGTTTTGGCTTAATATTCATGGGGTTGTTGATTTCCGAGCGTTATAGTCAACTTGACCGTTCCCGGCGAAACGCTGATGATACCGGGCTTTCGTCCCGGCAGGTATCGGCGCCAACCCCGTTGCCGGCACGACACCCTGAAGCAACACCAACAGACAAGGGAGCACCATGAACGCCGCAGATAAGAAACGCGTCCTGCGCGAAATGCTGTTTGCGCGGCGCTTTGAAGAGCGTTGCTACGAGGCCTACGTCGAACGCAAGATCGGCGGATTCCTGCACCTCTACCCCGGCCAGGAGGCCTGCGCCATCGGTGTGATGGAGGCGGCCCGCCCCGGCCACGACTACGTCATCACCGGCTACCGCGACCACATCCACGCCATCAAATGTGGCACCGACCCCAAGGCAGTGATGGCCGAACTGTATGCCAAGGAAACCGGCTGCTCCAAGGGTCGTGGCGGCTCCATGCACATCTTCGACGTGGCGCACCGCTTCATGGGCGGCTATGCCCTGGTGGGTGGCCCGTTCCCGCTCGCCGCCGGCATGGCCAAGGCGATCAAGATGAAGGGCGGCGACGAAATCTCCATCTGTTTCCTGGGCGATGCCGCCAACAATCAGGGCACCTTCCACGAGACCCTCAATATGGCATCGGTGTGGAACCTGCCGGTGCTGTTCGTGTGCGAGAACAATCTGTACGGCATCGGCACCGCCACCCATCGCTCCACTGCGGTGACCGATCAGTACAAGCGCGCCTGCTCCTATGGCATCACCTCGGCCCAGGCCGACGGCCAGGACATCGAACAGGTGTATGCCGCGGCCAAGATCGCCGTGGACTTCGTGCGCTCCGGCCAGGGGCCATATTTCCTTGAGCTGTGTACCTACCGCTACCGCGGCCACTCCATGTCCGACTCCGGCGCCTACCGCAGCAAGGAAGAGGTGGAGGAGTGGGGCAAGCGCGATCCGATCATCATCCTGCGCGATCGCCTGATCGCCGCTGGCGAGATCACCCTGGACGAATATCAGGCCATGGACAAGGACATCTTTGCCGAGATCGAGAACGAGATCATTCCCTACGCCGAGAATTCGCCGGAGCCGAAGGTCGAGGAACTGGAGAAATATGTGCTGGCGGAAAATGATCCTTATGTAAAGGGAGGCGTGCGCTAAGATGGCCGAGATGATGTATTGGGAAGCGATCCGTCGCGCCCACGATGAAGAGATGGCACGCGACCCGCTGGTGATCGCCATGGGTGAGGACATTGGCGTGGCCGGCGGCACCTACAAGGCCACCAAGGGCCTGTACGACAAGTACGGCCCGGAGCGCGTCATCGACACGCCGATCTCTGAAAACAGCTTCACCGGTCTCGGCATCGGCGCCTCCTTCCTCGGCGTACGCCCGATCATCGAACTGATGTCGGTGAACTTCGCCTGGCTGGCGATGGATCAGATCTTCAACTCCGCCGCCAAGGTACGCTACATGTCCGGCGGCCAGCTGGAGGCGCCGGTGGTGATCCGTTCCCCCGGCGGCACCGCCCACCAGCTCGGCGCGCAGCACTCGGCGCGTATGGAAAAGGTGTTCATGGGCATCGCCGGCCTGCGCGTGGTGACGCCGTCCAATCCCAAGCAGGCCTACGGCCTGCTGAAGAGCGCGGTGCGCTGCAACGACCCGGTGTTCATCAACGAACACGAGCTGATGTACAACATGAAGGGCGAGGTGCCGGACAGCGAATACTTCCACCCGCTGGAAGGTTCCGAAGTCACGCGCCAGGGCCGCGATGTCACCCTGTTCGGCTACAACATCTCCGTGCACTGGTCGATGCAGGCCGCCGAGATACTGTCCAGGCAGCACGGCATCGAGGCCGAGGTGGTTGATCTCTACTCTCTGGCGCCGCTGGACCGCGCCGGCATCCGCGAATCGGTGAGCAAGACCCATCGCGCGGTGATCGTGGAAGAGGCTGAGGCCCCGGTGGGCGTCGGTGCCGAAGTGATGGCGATCATCAACGAGGAATGCTTCTTCGAACTGGACGCCGCCCCGGTGCGCGTATCGGCGAAGATGGTGCCGACGCCGTTCAACCACACGCTGGAGAAGGCGTCGATTCCCAATGCCAAGGATGTCGTCGCCGCCGTCCTGAAGATGCTCGGGAAGTAAACCTCATTCACCGCAACGGCGCGAAGGGTGCAAAGGAAATGTGGAAGTATCGTGGTGTGGCATGAACTGGTGTTCACCGGCTCTATCCTCTGCATTCTTTGCGCCTTTGCGGTGAGATGTTTTTGTTGCTATGGGTAACAACATGTCCGAACCGTACATCATAAAAATGCCCCAGCTTTCCGACACCATGACCGAAGGTGTGGTGGTGAGCTGGGAAAAGAAGATCGGCGACAAGGTAAGCCGTGGCGACATCGTCGCCACGGTGGAGACCGACAAGGCGATCATGGACGTCGAGGTGTTCCGCGACGGGTTTCTGTCCGGTCCGCTGGCGTCCGTCGATTCCAGCGTGCACGTGGGCGAGCCCATCGGCTTTCTGGTGGACAGCGTCGAACTGGTGTCGCGCCATGGTGAAGTGGGCGAGGCGCCGCCACCGTCGGCGCGCGATGTGCCGCGCAAGGTGGACCTGGAACACGGTCCCGACGCCAAGGCCGGTGAGCCGGCCGGTTGCGTGCATGTGATCAAGATGCCGCAGCTGTCCGACACCATGACCGAGGGTGTGGTGGTGAGCTGGGAGAAGCAGCCGGGTGACAAGATCAGCCGCGGCGATGTGGTGGCCACGGTGGAAACCGACAAGGCGATCATGGATGTCGAGGTGTTCCGCGACGGCTATCTGTCCGGCCCGATGGTGGCGGTGGATTCCACTGTGCATGTCGGCCACCCCATGGCCTATCTGGTGGAGCAGGCCGAGCAGGTGGTGCGCGATACCGCCGCCGTCGCCGCCCGACCTGCGGCGGCGAAGGTGGCTGCCGCGCCGACGCCCGCCGTGAGCAGCGCGCCCGCGTCGCAACCCGCGCTGGCCGCCGGTGTACAACCGGCGCCGCGTCCGTCCAACAAGGCCGCCACGCCGCTGGCACGCAAGCTGGCCGCCTCGCTCTACGTCAATCTGAACAACCTCAAGGGCAGCGGACCCAGCGGCGAGATCACTGCCGCGGACGTGCGCCGTGCCCAGCCGGTGGAGCGCCCCACCGAGGTGGCCCAGGCGGTCCCCGCGCATGTGATGCCGGAGATCCAGGTGCCCGGCCACGGCCGCCCCATGACGGCGATGGAAAAGGCCGTCGCCCACTCGATGACTGCCTCGCTCACCATGCCCACCTTCCGCGTCACCATCAACGCGAAGCAGGAAGCCCTGCTCAAGGCGGCAAAGAAAAAGGGTGTGTCGGTGACGGTGGCGATCGCCAAGGCCTGCGCCGAGGCGATCAAGAATCATCCGAGCATGAACTGGGCCTACCAGCCGGTGGACAAGCTGGTGGAGCGCAGCCAGGTGGATATCGGCATGGCCGTCTCCGCCGACGGCGGCGGCCTGGTGGTGCCGGTACTGCGGCATTGCGAAGCGCGCCCGCTGGAAGAATTGCACGAGGCCTGGAAGGGTTTGCTGGAGCGCGCGCGTAAGCGTCGCCTCGCGCCGGAAGAGTACGCCAACCCCACCTTCATGGTGTCTAACATGGGCATGCTCGGCGTTTCGTATTTTGACGCCATCCCCACACCGGGCACCGCCGCGATCCTCGCCATCGCCGCCGCCGGTCCCGAGGGCATGCCGCTTACCATCACCGCCGATCACCGCGTGGTGAACGGCGCCGAGGTGGCGCTGTTTCTCAATACGCTGAAGGCGAAGATCGAACAACCGGAAGAGTGGATGGGACCGATGGGGCCGGCCATTCCGGACGGCAACTGGGATTACGACGTGGTTGTCATCGGCGGCGGCCCCGGCGGTGAAGACTGCGCCCGTGATCTCGCCGGCCACGGCCTCAAGGTGGCGATGATCAACGACGCCCCCTTCCCCGGCGGCGAATGCCTGTGGCGCGGCTGCATCCCCTCCAAGGCCTGGCGCGCCGCCGCCGATCGCATGCGCGATCGCGCCCACGACGAACTCCTCGGCGTGATCGGCACCAACAAGGCGAAACTGGATTGGGACAAGCTGGAGCAGCACCGTCGCAACGTGCTGGAAGAACGCGGCAAGATGGCTCTCAACACCGACAAGGGCGTGCGCATCGACGTCATTCAGGGCTTTGCCTCGTTTGAAACCGAGCATCGCGTCTTCGTCGACACCTCCGCCAACAGCAAGGATCCGCACCAGCGCACGCCGCTGGGCGATGGCAGCGCCGGCCGCCACATCACCTTCGGCTGCGCCGTCATCGCCACCGGCGCGCCGCCCTTCGTGCCGCCGATCCCCGGTGCGCGCGAGGGCATCGCCACCGGCGGCGTGCTCACCTCCGACACCGTCTGGTCCCTGCCCAAGGTACCGAAGCGCCTCGGCATCGTCGGCGGCGGCGCCATCGGCATGGAGATGGCGCAGATCTTCCAGGACTTCGGCAGCGAGGTGCTGCTGCTGGAGCGCCATGAACGGGTGCTGGCGGAAGTGGAGCCGGAGATCGCCAGGACCCTCATCGCCGTGCTGGAGAACGACCCGCGCCTGACCATCGTCACCAATGCCGCCACCAAGGCGGTCAAGGGCAAGGCCGGCGCCATGACGCTGGTGTATGAAACCGCAGCGGGCGAACAGCGCTACAAGTGCGACTACGTCATCATGGCCACCGGCAAGCGCCCGGTGCTGGAGCCGCTCAAGCTGGACAACGCCGGCGTCGTCGTGGAGAACGGCGTCATCAAGGCCGACAAGCGCTGCCGCACCAGCGTGCCACACATCTTCGCCGTGGGCGATGTCATCGGTGGCTACATGCTGGCCCACACCGCCGGCCAGCAGGGCCGCGTCGCCGCCGCCACCATCCTGGGCGAGGACATGAGCTACGATGAGGCCAAGGACTCCGGCGTCATCTTCACCCGCCCCGAGGCCGGTTTCGTCGGTCTGTCCATGGACCAGGCCAAGGCGCGGGGTATCGACGCCGCCGAGGTCAAGGTGCCCATGAGCGTCGATGCCAAGGCGATGATCACCGGCGAGCCCCACGGTTTGATCAAGATCGTCGCTGACAAGGCGACGAACAAGATCATCGGCGTCCACCTGCTCGCCGACCACACCGACACTCTGATCGGCGAGGCGGTAATGATGGTCAGCGGCGAGATGACCCTGGAACAGGTCGGCGCGGCCATCCATCCGCACCCGACGCAGACCGAACTGTTCGGCGAGCTGGCGCGGCGGCTGCTGTCGCGGTTGCGCCGGAGCAAGGCCAAAAAGACAGGTTAGCTCCTGCGATTTCCTCCCTGCTGCATGAGGGAGGGTGGAATGACTGCAAACGGCGGCCAATGGCCGCCGTTTTCAATTGCTCGTGTCGGTGAATGCCTGAGTGACATCGCTCGGCAGCATCAGCGTTGATATTGCATCGCTGGTAACGTGATACCTCATGTTAAGTACCATCAAAGTGGTATACATCCGGCTGGCGCGTTCCGGTACGGTACGAAATCACCACGTTTCAAATACTGACAATTACCGCTCTTTTTGCAGGTTGAATATATAAGGCTACTGGTCGCCGGTTGATTCCATGCGATTCGTAGGACAATAAATGGGCTAGAGACATAACCATGCGTGCCATCTTCATACCTGCCATTGCCTTGATGAACCGATTTGGTTTTAGGGGCAAATTCGCCATCGTGTTGGCGGTTGCCATGATCCCGATGTTTCTCTTGGGATATAAGGTCATCTCGGACATACAGCGTGACAACCATCAAATCGAGAACGAGCGTAGCGGCATAGCGTTGATCGTGCCGCTGCGCGGTCTGCTCCAGCATGTGGCACAACACCGCGGCATGACCAATGCCTATCTGCGCGGTGATGCCTCATTTCGAGACCGGATCGTTGCGGAGCGTAGGACGATTGCCGCTGATTTTGCGCAGCTGAAGAGCGCGGTCGCGCAACATCAAAGATTGGGTATCCATGAGCAGGCGCGCAGTCTTGAATCGATCTGGGGTCGTCTGGAGCAGCAGGCCTTTGAGCTGGACGCTGACGTGGCGTTTCTGCGCCATACCGAGTTCATCGCTGCCGTTATCCATACCATTACCATGGTCGGCGAGCGTTCTCAGCTTGTCCTCGATCCCATACTCACGACCCACAACCTGGTCAATACGCTCACCGAGGGACTTCCTTCGTTAGTGGAAAATATCGGCCAGGCCCGCGGCTTTGGTGCGGGCGTGGTGGCGGAGAAATCGGTGAGTCCGGAGGCGCGGCTGCGTCTATCGTTGCTGCGCGAGAAGATCCGTGCTGCGCACGCTACGGTCTCCTCGGAAATGGGGCGTATCTTTGAAGTAGCGCCGGAACTGGCGCCGCGGTTACAGACGCAAAGTGATAAGGCCATCGCTGCGGCAGAGGCTTTCCTTCGCCTGACAGAGGTGGATGTGCTCAATGCCGCGGCCATCAAGATAAGCGCCGCCGAATATTTTACCGCAGGCACCACGGCCATTAATGATTCTCTGGTGCTGTTCGACACGGCGTTGCCGCTGCTCGATGAGTTGCTAGCCCAGCGCGGTGCGGCTGGAACCCGCATGGAATGGTTTGCCTATATCGGCGTGGCCACGATTTTATTCATGGTCATCTATCTGCTAACGGGGCTCTATCTGGCGTTGACAGAAACCATTGGACGCTTGCATGTCACCGCGGAACGTCTGGCTGATGGGGATCTGACAGCGCGCCTTGAAGTCAAGACGCAAGACGAAACAGCCCAAATCGCGGCCTCGGTGAATGCCGTGGGCGATAGCCTCAACACGGCACTGTATGCTGTGCGTCAGTCCAATGATCACCTGTCCAATGTGTCGCAGAATATGTTCAGGGTGTCACAGCAGACGGCCGACGGTGTGGACAACCAGATGCGCGAGGTCGAACAGGTGGCGACGGCCATCAACCAAATGGCGGCTGCGGTGCAGGAGGTGATGCGCAACACCTCGGATGCGGCAGACGCGGCACAGGACGCGGAATTGGCCGCTGCGCAAGGCAAGGTTGTTGTCGACGAAGCGATCAAGGCCATAGATCGTCTTGATGTGGAAGTTCGTCAGGCCGCCGACGTGATCACCAAACTGGATAAAGATAACCAGGAAGTGAGTCGGGTTCTCGAGGTGATTCGTGGCGTGGCGGATCAGACCAACCTGCTGGCGCTGAATGCCGCCATCGAAGCGGCACGGGCCGGTGAACAAGGGCGTGGTTTTGCGGTCGTCGCCGATGAGGTGCGTGCCCTTGCCCACAAGACCAGGGAATCCACCCTGGAAATCCAGGAGATGATTGTGCGTCTGCAAAATGGCGCCCGTGAAGCGGTCGAGGTGATGGGGCGGGGGGCGCAGTATGCGAGCGGGGGTGTCGAAAAGGTGCGTGCTGCTGGCGCGGCGTTCCATGAGATTTCTGCCGCGGTAGTCAAAATCAACGCCATGAATACCCAGGTGGCTACGGCCTCTACACAGCAAGGCGCGGTGTCCGAAGAGATTAACCGCAACATTATCAATCTGTCCGGTTTGGCGGAAAAAACCGCGCTTACGGCGCAGGAGTCGACCGCTGCCAGCGCCAAGGTTACTGCACTGACCTCGGAAATGAATCTGTTGCTCAATCGCTTCCATATCGATGAGGCTGCCGTGGCAGAGGAGCGCCGACGCATGGCCCAGGACGTGCTCTTCGTGTGGGATGAATCATTCCGGGTTGGCGTAGAAGAAATTGATCGTCAGCATCAACGTCTGGTGGAACTGGTCAACGAATTGCACCACGAGATGGCCATGCGCCGCGGCGCCGGCATACTCGGTCGTGTACTGAAAGGACTGATTGATTACACCGAACATCACTTTGCCTATGAGGAAAAGATGATGCGTGAAACAGGTTATCCAGACTTCGCTGAGCACCAGGCGGGCCACAAGCGGCTCTCGGAACAGGTCAGGGGATTTCTGGCGCGCTATGAAAGCGGCGATACCAGCATATTGAATGAGTTGCTTAGCTTCCTTGTCGATTGGCTGACCCAGCATATCAAGGTGTCTGATCGCGGCTATGGTCCGCACCTCAACATCAAGGGTGTGCACTAGTTGCATTCAGCATATTGTTCTGATTCCATCCACCCAAGAAGAAGGCACCCCGCAGGGTGCCTTCTTTGGCGGCAGTGCTCAAGCCTTATTGGCCGAGATACATCTTCGATTTGTCCAGCGCATAGGTCCAGGGCAGGCCGGCGTTCTTCCAGCCGTTGATCATCCGCAGTCCTTTCTGTGCGCCGCTGGCGATGGCGTCACCTTCGAATCCGTCGACCATGGAGTGGACGTTGGTGTAGCCGCTTTTGTGCAGCAGGGCGGCGGCCTTGGCGCTGCGGTCGCCGGAGCGGCACATCAGGATGATGGGCGAGGTCTTGGAAAGCCCCTTCGCTTGCAGCAGGGCGGCGACGGCGGACTCAAACCCGGGGTTCGGCACCTTGGCGAAGACGTTTTTTTTCTCGTCCCAACCGGCGGTGTTCTGGATCACGAAGGGGATGTTGGCGTCGGCGTGGGTCGGCATGCCGAGGAATTCCACTTCCCCCTGGGTGCGGATGTCCACGAACAACACATCTGCGGGAGCCTTCTGCACCATGTCGTAGGCCTCTTGTGCGGTGAGATAGAGATTCTGTGGGGTGCGTTTGATTTCCGGCACAGTGGCGGCATCCACAGCAGCCCAGGTTTGGACAGCGAAAAGAGTCAAAAGCAGCAGCAGAAACATTTTCTTCATTGTTGACACTCCTTTGAGAGGTAGCAGACAGCGTTCCGTTTGGCCTCAGGGCCGGGCCGAACTGTCGCACACCGATGCGAGCCACGGGTGTGCGCTTATGCACATTACGGGGATACGGCAGGTGTTATCGCTGCACGCGGGCAGCAATGTAGTTGAGCGAATGGCTGGGAAATGTTGCGCTGGCTCCGCTTGGAGCGGGGGCTGAAGTCAGCCCTTGGTCACTTCTCTTTGCACCGCCGGCATGCGCTCACGCAGTCGGATCACCGGTTTGTCCAGGCGCTGGTCATAGAACACGCTGTAGGCGAGGACGCGGCGCACGTATTGGCGTGTTTCGGCGTAGGGAATGGTGTCGATCCAGATGTCGGCCTCGATGCGTTCCGTCGGGGTCCACTGCCGCACGCGCGAGGGCCCGGCGTTGTAGGCGGCGGTGGCGAGGGCCTTGTGGCCGTCGAACTGGCGGTAGAGCTGGCGCAGGTAGTAGCTGCCAAGGCGGATGTTGGTTTCGGGGTGCAGCAGTTGTTGCAGATCGCTGATGCCGCTCTTCATCTGCTGGGCAAGTTTCTTGCCGGTGGCCGGCATCAGCTGCATCAGGCCGAGGGCACCCGCAGGGGAACGGGCATCGGGCATCATGACGCTTTCCTGGCGCGCCACTGCCATGACCCAGGCCGGGTCCAGTGTGTTGCTCTCGGCCTCCTTCAGCATCACTTCGCTGTAGGCGAGGGGAAAGCGGATCTCCAGGTCGCCGAAGTGATCGGCCTTGGCCAGGGTGAGGGCGGCGCGGTCATGCCAGCCCCAGCGGTTTGCCAGCTTGCCGGCGGCGAGGCGTTCGCCCGGCGGCATGGCGGCAATGGCGTTTTCCCATTCCTGCCGCGCCTCGGCCACGAGGTTGAGTTGCAGGAATTCGTAGGCGCGCCGTATCGCCGGGTGCTGCTGCAGCGTACTCAGCGTGAGGTCGTCGACGCTGAGTGGGGCGTGGTTCAGGTTATAGCCCAGGTCGAGGCGGTCGGCGGCGAGAAAACCATAGTAGGTGCTGCTGTCGGCGATGGCATGATAGTGCGCCAGTGCGGCGTCTTTATCGCCCAGCGCCTCCAGGCTGCGCGCAGTCCAGTATTGCCACTCCTCGCTCACCTGCTCCTCGTCCGGCAACGTGCGCAGCGCGTCCAGTGCATCCTGCCAGCGCTGGTGGCGCAGGGCGGCGCGGATGGCAAACTGGCGCACATTGTTGTCCACCGCGGTTTCGGGTATTTGCTGGTACCAGTCGAGGGCGCCGGCCTCTCCACGCAGCGCCAGACGCAGAGCGATCGCATTGAGGAGGTCGGCGCGCTGCGGCGAGGTGAAGTCATAGCGACTCTCCACCCGGCGCCACAGCCGGATGGCCTCCTGCACATCACGCCGCGCCAGACGCTGCAGGCCGTAGATGATGATGTCGCGGTTGTCGGCGCTGTCGTTCTGCAGGCGCTCTTCGCTGGAGACGAGCGCGGGATAGTGATGAATCTTCTCCCACAGCGCGACGCGGCCGCGTTCGGCCTCGGGCAGGCCAGCGACGACCTGTTTGGCGAAGGCCATATTGCCGCTGCGCAGGATCAGGTCGAGACGCTGGCGGCGCAGCTCGGCGGTCAGGCCGCCTGCCTTCTCCCAAGCCTCGAACAGGCGGTTGCAGGTGGCCTCCTGACGATTGGCGCTGAGCCACAGTACGCGGGCGCCCGCCCAGGCGGCGTCGGCATCGCCACTGCGCAACTGGGCGTAGTGGTAGTTGCAGCGCAGTTCGCCGCGGCTGCTCGGCCGGTAGTCGGCCAGGTATTCGTTCCAGTGCCCGGCATGGGCCAGCTGGCGCAGCCACTGCTCGCGCACCGGCAGGGTGAACGGGGTATGACCATGGCGGTCGAGAAATTCGCGCACCTGGTTTGGGGCGAGCACGCGTTGCCGCCCCATTTGCCAGGCCACGAGATAGGGATGCAGCGGGTAGTCGCGCAGTTCCGCACTCAGTTTGTCGAAACGTGCCCCGTCGCCCCTGGCGAGGGCGGCGCGCGCCTCGAGAAAATCCTGCCGCTGCCGCGCCCAATCATCCGCTGCTGCGGGGCTGGCGCAGAGCAGTGCCACGATGGCAGTGATCAGAATGCGAAGCGGAGGCATGGTTCTCTCGTCGGCTGTCCCATCCGGGGATATCCCTAGTGTACAGTCTAACCGGCGCTATTCGGCAATCAATTCCGGCGGCCTGCTTGCTAGCCGTGCGCCGCGGTTGCGCGGGTAATCATGGCGGCTATTTCTGCCGCAACAGATGCGCCATCACCTGGTCGTCCTGCATGAGCCGCGCCGTGCCGTCGGCATCGAGGGTCAGGCGATAACGCTCCTCGAGTTCCGTATTGAATGCCGGTTTGCAGGTCAGGGCGATGGCCTGGGCGCTTTCACCGCCCCAGAAGCAGTGGCGTCCCGCCTTGTCCTCACCGGCGGTGTAGAGCAGGGCACGGCCTTCGTAAGTGACCTCCAGCCGGTTGAAGCCGTTGTCTGCGGCGGCGGCCCACACCCCGGCGGCAGGGTGGGGTGAGCAGCCGGCCAGGACGAGCAGCAGCGGCATGGCGCAAAGTGCGGTGAAGCGGGCAGGGTTCGGGGACATGGTGTTTTACGCAGTGGTGGCCTGGGACGATTACCGCCCAGCTTACACTACCCGCTCGCGGAACTGCGCCGCGATCAGCTTCATTTCACGTGCCATGTTGGAGATGCGCTCAGACATGGCGGCGGTGTCATTCATGCTGTCCACGGTGAGTTCGTTCACCTCGGCGATGGTGGCGACGTTGCCGGTGATTTCTCCGGCCACCTGGCTTTGTTCCTCTGCGGCAGAGGCGATCTGGGTGTTCATGTCGTTGATGGTCTGCACGGCGGCGGAGATGTCGTTCAGCGCCGTACCGGTAGCCGCGGCCTGTTCGACGCTGGCGTGGGCGTTGCCGCGACCGGCCTCCATCACGGTGACAGCTTCGTGGGCCGCATGCTGCAGACTCTGGATCATGGTCTGGATTTCCTGCGTCGAGTTTTGCGTGCGGTTGGCCAGGGTGCGCACTTCGTCGGCGACCACCGCGAAGCCGCGGCCCTGTTCGCCGGCCCGCGCCGCCTCAATGGCGGCATTCAGCGCCAGCAGATTGGTCTGCTCGGCAATACCGCGGATCACATCCACCACCTTGCCGATGGAGACACTGTCTTGTTCCAGACGCTGTATCACCTGGGCCGAGCGCTCCACATCCTCCGCCAGCTTGCGGATGGTTGCGACGCTGCGTTCGACCACTTGCCGGCCGGCGGCTGCCGCATCGCTGGCCGCCTGGGCGGCGCTGGCGGCCTGCTGGGTATTGCGCGCCACCTCTTGCGACGTGGACGTCAACTCCTCCAACGCGGTGGCGACATGGGTGGTCTGCTCGTCCTGATGGCTGATGCCCTGGCGCGTGAGCAGAACCGAGGCCGCCAGGTGCTCGGCGGTCTGCTCCATCTGCAGTGCGGCATCGTCCATGCGTCCGGCCACGGCGCAGATTTCCGTCTTTGCCGTTTTCAGGGCGAGCCGGATCTGCCCCACTTCGGTGTTGTCACCGGTGTAGATCTGCTGCATCAGCGGGTGGTGGTACACAGCGCGCGCCTCTTTGACCGCCGTGTCCAGCGGACGCAGTACGGTGAGCGTGCCGGCGGCGCCGAGCAACAGCGAGATGCCCAGGGCGACGAGGATGGTGCCGGGCACACCGGCAACAAAGCCTGCCACCGCCGGTGGCAGCAGCGCCAGGGCGAAGGCCAGCAACAGGCGGTGATACAGGCCGAGAGTGCGGAGTTTTAGAGTTTTGCCGCCGCGTAACAGGCGGTAGATGCGTTCGGCGCGTTTGACGTGTTCGGGGTTGGGTTTGGTGCGTACCGATTGATATTCGACGGTCTTGCCACTGGCGGTGATGGGGGTGGCAAAGGCATCGACCCAGTAATAGTCCCCATTCTTGCAGCGGTTCTTTACCAGGCCCATCCACGACTTGCCCGCCTTGAGGTGTTGCCACAGGTCTGCAAATGCGGCGGGTGGCATGTCGGGATGGCGCACCAGATTGTGCGGCTCACCGAGCAGTTCGTTGGACGGGTAACCGCTGATGCGGACGAAGTCCTGGTTGACGTAGGTGATGCGGCCTTTCAGATCGGTGGTGGACAGGATGTTATCCTGCTCCGCCACCTCCACCGCCGTGGTGGTGACTGGCAGATTGGTACGCATGGCTCTCCCCGTGGTGTTTTATGACGCCTACGTCCATGCGGCCTTATCCCTGTTTGACGTAAGCATACCGTTTTTCCGGGCTTAATCACTACTGTTTTGCTGGGCTATTTCCCTGGTTGCGTAAGGTCATTTCTTCCAGGGAGTGAAGTGATGAGAGACTGGGGGGCCGAGTCGAGATCCTATATTCTGGAGCCGATTCAGTCTGAACAACGGAGGGACACACGATGGCCGTAGTCAAGGAGTTCACCTGGGTTGGTTTTCTGCTCCGCCTGCTTGGCGCCATGGTCATTACCTTCGCCACCTACAACCCCTCGGGCCATTCCTATCTGAACTGGGTCATCGAGGAACTGCCAGCCTTCAGCCTGCTCAAGGCCTTGGCCGGCATCGCCCTGCTCATCGGCTGGGTGGTTTATCTGGGCGCAACCGGGCGGTCGCTCGGTGCCTTCGGGGTGCTTCTGGCAACCGCCTTCTTCGGTACGCTCATTTGGCTGGTGGTGGACATCGGCATCGTTCCCGCCGACAGCGCCGACGCCATTACCTGGCTGATATTGCTGGTGATTGCCATCGTGCTGGCGACCGGAATGTCCTGGTCCCATATCCGGCGCCGTCTGTCCGGCCAGGCCGATGTGGATGACGTCGAGGACTGAGCGGGACTGAGTGCTGTGGTACTTGTCTTCGCGCCACGTAAGTGTGGTCAGCGGTGGCGTCGTCATAGCGGCTGATCGAGTTGGCACTGTTGCCGTACTGGATCAGATCAAGAAACACATCCTGAGTGCGAGCAGGGCCTCATTGCTCATCGTATGTACGCCTGTCGTAGTGATTCGTGCAGGGTAAATACCGCACTCTCAACCATTTGATTGACAGGGGCAGCGATGCTTTCATCTTTCTTTTGGTTGTTGCGCCATTCATTGGGTCTGCTGGTTGCAGTGATACCTGTCATGGGGGCACCGGGTGTGTCACGAACCTACAGAGCCAGTGGCGCCGGCATGATGCGACCTCGCGTGGCAGTGAACGGTTCTATCGGTCGACTGTGCTGTTTGGCGGTAATGTTGTGCGTATTGGCCGCGTGCAGCCGCGAACCGCAATTACCGTTTCTGCCCGACGACGCTGTGATCCTGGCCTTCGGCGACAGTCTGACTTACGGTACCGGTGCGGCGGCGGAGCAGAGTTATCCCGCGGTATTGCAGCAGCTGGCCGGCCGGCGGGTCATCAATGCCGGTGTGCCGGGGGAGATGACGGCCGGCGGGTTGGAACGGCTTGCCGATACCCTCGAAGAGCATCAGCCGCAACTACTGATTCTTGGGCTGGGCGGCAACGACATGTTGCGCAACAAGCCTATGGCGGAGGTGATGCAGAATCTGGAGCAGATGGTGCTGATCAGTCGTGCACAGGGCGTGCCTGTGTTACTGCTCGGCATACCGCGCCCTGCGATCCTCGGCCTGGAAAGTGCGCCGCTGTATCAGGAGTTGGCCGAACGGTTGGAGCTGCCGCTGGAGGCCAAGATAATTCCCGCCGTACTCGCTAACCGCGATCTCAAGGCCGATCCGATCCATCCTAATGCCGCCGGCTATCGTTTGATTGCCGAGGCCATCCACAAGAAACTGTTGGCGAGCGGTGCATTGTAGTCGCCCGCTGTCAGCGCAGCTGTTTATTCCGCACTCTGTGCCGGCCGTTCGGCCACTTCGGCCTCCAGGTCGAAGGTCTTCTTGTTGCGCATGCCCTTGACCTTGATGCGGTGGCCGGGCTTGGTTTGGGTGATGACGTTGAGGGCGGAGCGCACATCACGCACGGGGTTGCCGTTGATCTCCAGTATGACGTCGCCCGGTTGCAGGCCGGCGCGGTCGGCAGGGCCACGCTTGAGCACGCCGGCAATGATGATGCCGCGCTGCTCGCTGAGGCCGAAGGATTCGGCCAGGGCCGGGGTCAGATCCTGAATTTCCACGCCCAGCCAGCCGCGGCTGACGCGGCCCTGTTCGATGATCTGCTGCATGACGCCGCGCGCCAGGCTCACCGGGATGGCGAAGCCGATACCCTGCGAACCGCCGGTGCGGGAGAAGATGGCGGTGTTGATGCCGACCATCTCGCCGCCGGCGTTGATCAGCGCGCCGCCGGAGTTGCCGGGGTTGATGGCGGCGTCGGTCTGGATGAAATTCTCGAAGGTGCTGATGCCGAGCTGGCTGCGGCCGGTGGCGCTGACGATGCCCAGGGTCACGGTCTGGCCGACGCCGAACGGATTGCCGATGGCCAGCACTACGTCGCCCACGCGCAGTTGCTCGGAGTCGCCCAGGGTGATGGCGGGCAGATCGCCCAGTTCCACCTTGATGACGGCGAGGTCGGTTTCCGGATCGGTGCCGACCACCTTGCCGCGGGTGGTGCGGCCGTCGCGCAGGGCCACTTCGATCTCGTCGGCCTCGGCCACCACGTGGTTGTTGGTGAGGATGTAACCCTGCTGGCTGACGATGACGCCGGAGCCGAGGCTGGTTTCCTGACGGCTGCGCGGCACTTCGCCGAAGCGGTCGCCGAAGAAGTGGCGGAACAGCGGATCGTCGAACAGCGGGCTGCGCGTGGTGACGGTCTTGCGGGTGAAGATGTTCACCACCGCCGGGGCTGCAAACTCCACGGCGTCTGCGTAGGATACGGGGCCGGAGGCCGGCGCCGGGCGCGCGCCCGGGCTGCTCTCGATGAAGGCCACCACCTTCCGGCCGTTGTCGAGCAGGTCCGGTTTCCATACCAGGACCAGAAAGGCGATGGCCAGGCCGATGGTGACGGACTGGAACAGAAAGACGATGGGCCGGTAGAGCTTCATGCAGGGGTTCCCGCGCCAGGCGTTGGACTAGAGGCGGCGATTTTAGCGTAATTGCAGAGGCACGGCATGGTGCGACTGAACGAGCTTGTGACCTGGAGCAACAATCTGCTGCAGGTGGACGATTACCAGGACCACTGTCCCAATGGCCTGCAGGTGGAGGGGCGGGGGGAGGTGCGCCGCCTGGTCAGCGGTGTCACCGCCAGCCTGGCCCTGATCGAGGCGGCCACCGCCCGCGGTGCCGATGCCCTGCTGGTGCACCACGGCTGGTTCTGGAACGGCGAGGATGCCCGGGTGGTGGGCATGAAGCAGCGGCGGCTGAAGGCCTTGCTGGCCAATGACATCAGTCTGCTGGCCTACCACCTGCCGCTGGACGGTCACCCCGACCTGGGCAACAACGCCCGGCTCGGTCAGGTGCTGGGGCTGACCGCCGAGGGGCGGTTCGGCAAGGGGCCGGGGGGCGGCATCGCCCTCTATGGTGCCTTGCCGCAGCCCCTGTCCGGCACCGAACTGGCCGCCCATATCAGCCGCCGGCTGGGCAGGGTGCCGTTGCATGTGCGCGGTGGCGAGCGCCCACTGCGGCGGCTGGGCTGGTGCAGCGGCGCAGCTCAGGGCTGGATCGAGCAGGCGGCGGCCCTGGGGCTGGACGGCTTCATCAGCGGGGAGGTGTCGGAGCAGACGGTACACATCGCGCGTGAGCTGGGCGTCGATTACTTCGCCGCCGGTCACCATGCCACCGAGCGCTACGGGGTGCAGGCTTTAGGTGAGCATTTAGCTCGGAAATTTGCCATTGATCATGAATTTATCGACATCGACAATCCGGTTTGAAACCGCTCAATCCGGGCCGTTCTTTCCTTGACCCGGCGCGGGTCTTTGTACGAAACTACGCGGCTAATTCTCTATAGGTATCTTCCGACTTACTAATGGGGTAGGGAAGGAAGGTATTTCGAATCGCACCAAGACGGTTTTTTTAGCGTTTGCCCGGTACGGTCGCGGCCGTCAGCAGCATCAGGCCGTGTCCCGGGTTTTTGTTTTTTTGCCTGACTTCGGGAGAGAGTATTGATGAGCACTGAAGGCGTTGATAAGGGTCGGCGCCGGTTCCTGACGGCGGCCACCTCGGTGGTCGGCGGTGTGGGAGCCGTGTATGCCCTGACCCCCTTCGTCCTGTCCATGCAGCCCAGCGAGAAAGCCAAGGCTGCTGGCGCGCCGGTTGAGGCGGACGTAAGCAAACTGGAGCCCGGCCAGATGATGACCGTGGAATGGCGTGGCAAGCCGGTATGGATCGTGCGCCGCACCGAGCAGAATCTGAACGACCTGCCGTCGGTGGAAGGCCACCTGCTCGACCCCGCTTCCGATAACACCGCGCAGCAGCCGGGATATGCCAAGAACGTGCACCGCTCGATCAAGCCGGAATATGCCGTGCTGGTCGGTATCTGCACCCACCTGGGTTGCTCTCCCACCTACCGTCCCGACATCGGCGCTGCCGACCTGGGCGGTCCGGACTGGAAGGGCGGCTTCTTCTGCCCCTGCCATGGTTCCCGTTTCGACCTCGCCGGCCGTGTCTACTCCGGTGTACCGGCGCCGTCGAACCTGGTGGTGCCGCCGTACAAGTATCTGAGCGACACCCGTATCCTGGTTGGTGAAGATGGAGGCGCTGCGTAACCATGAGCACGATGAAAAAATTCATGGCGTGGGTGGATGAGCGCTTCCCCGCGACCGAGACCTGGGAAGCCCATCTTTCCAAGTACTATGCGCCGAAGAATTTCAACTTCTGGTACTTCTTCGGTTCCCTGGCCCTGCTGGTGCTGGTGATGCAGATCCTCACCGGTGTCTGGCTGGCGATGAGCTACAAGCCCGATGCCGGGCTGGCCTTCGGTTCCGTCGAATACATCATGCGCGACGTGGACTATGGCTGGCTGATCCGCTACATGCACTCCACCGGTGCGTCGGCCTTCTTCATCGTCATCTATCTGCACATGTTCCGCGGCCTGATCTACGGTTCCTATCGCAAGCCGCGCGAGCTGCTGTGGATCATCGGCGTGATCATCTATCTGGTGATGATGGCCACCGCCTTCTTTGGCTACCTGTTGCCGTGGGGTCAGATGTCGTTCTGGGGTGCCCAGGTCATCGTCAACCTGTTCGCTGCCGTGCCCTTCGTCGGTGAGGAGCTGTCGGTGTGGGTGCGTGGTGACTACGTCATCTCTGACGCGACTTTGAACCGCTTCTTTGCCTTCCACTTCCTGCTGCCGTTCATCCTGGCTGCCCTGGTGTTCCTGCACATCGTGGCCCTGCACGCCGTGGGTTCCAACAACCCGGACGGTATCGAGATCAAGAAGAACAAGGACGAGAATGGTATTCCGCGCGATGGCATCCCGTTCCACCCGTACTACACGGTGAAGGATATCGTCGGCGTGATCGGCTTCCTGTTCCTGTTCTCGGCGGTGCTGTTCTTCGCGCCGGAGATGGGCGGCTTCTTCATCGAGCACCCCAACTTTGAACCGGCCAATCCGCTGAAGACTCCTGAGCACATCGCTCCGGTGTGGTACTTCACCCCGTTCTACGCCATGCTGCGCGCCATTCCGCCCATGTTCGGTTCGCAGTTCCCCGGTGTGGTGGTGATGTTCGGTGCCATCGCGGTGCTGTTCGTGCTGCCCTGGCTGGATCGCAGCCCGGTGAAGTCCATTCGTTACAAGGGACCGCTGTTCAAGATTGCCATCACCATCTTCGTGATCTCCTTCGTGGTGCTGGGCTGGCTGGGCGTACAGGCTTCCACACCGACCAAGACGCTGCTGGCGCAGATCTTCACAGCACTGTACTTCGCGTTCTTCTTCCTGATGCCGTGGTACAGCAAGATCGACAAGACCAAGCCGGTTCCGGAGAGGGTGACAGAATGAAAAAGTTGGTAATTGCTTTTGTAATGGCAGCCCTGCCGGCCTTTGCCCTGGCTGCCGGTGCCGGTGTGCATCTGGACAAGGCTCCGGTCAACCTGCATGACCAGGCCTCGCTGCAGCGTGGCGCCCAGATGTTCGTCAACTACTGCCTGAGTTGCCACTCGGCCCAGTACATGCGTTTCAACCGCATGGGTGCCGATCTGGGGATCAGCGACGAGCAGCTGAAGGCCAACCTGATGTTTGGCACTGACAAGGTGGGCGACACCATGACCATCGCCATGGCGGCCAAGGACGCCAAGGGTTGGTTCGGCAATCCACCGCCCGACCTGTCGGTCATCGCCCGTGCCCGTGGTGCCGACTGGCTGTACACCTACATGCGCACCTTCTACATCGACGACAAGAAGCCGTTTGGTGTGAACAATGCTGTGTTCCCGGACGTCGGCATGCCGCACGTGCTGTGGGAACTGCAGGGCATGCAGAAGGCGGTGTTCACCACCACCACGGCGGCGGACGGCAGCAGCAAGACCAATATCACCGGTTATGAACTGGTCAAGGCTGGCTCCATGAGTCCGGTCGAGTACGATGCCGCGGTGGGCGACCTGGTCAACTTCCTGGTCTACATGGGCGAGCCCATTGCCGTGAAGCGTCAGGAGCTGGGCGTCAAGGTGCTGATCTTCCTGGCCTTCTTCTTCGTGCTGGCCTACCTGCTGAAGAAGGAATACTGGAAGGACATTCACTGATCCAGGCCTGACCGGCCGCGCAGGGGGGCTGTGCTAGAATAGCCAGGCCTCCGCTGGGACCAGCGACACCAACAGGGGGGCAATGCCCCTCTGTTTTTTTGCAAAGGGAGAGACGGACATGGCGGTGATTGCCAACAGACGTGCAGCCATGATGCTGTTCTCCGGCGCAAGCGACATGTACAGCCACCGTGTACGTATTGTGCTGGCCGAGAAGGGTATCGACTTCGATCTGGTCGATGTCAGGCCGGGCGATCGCATGGAAGACCTCATCGAGCTGAATCCCTACAACGAGGTGCCCACCCTGGTGGACCGCGACCTCGCCCTCTACGACTCTATCATCATCATGGAGTACCTGGACGAACGTTTTCCCCATCCGCCGCTGATGCCGGTGGACCCGGTGTCCCGTGCCACCTTTCGCTTGATGCTGCACCGAATCCAGCGTGACTTGTACGCCCACGCCGACGTGATATTGCACGGCACCGAAAAGCAGGCCACCAAGGCGCGCAAGGACCTGCGCGATAATCTGATCGCCTCGGTGCCGGCCTTCGCCGCCAAGCCGTACTTCCTGAGCGATGAGTTTTCCCTGGTCGACTGTGCCCTGCTGCCCTTGCTGTGGCGGTTGCCGCTGCTGGGGATCGAACTGCCGCGCCAGGCGACGGCGCTTACCGCCTACTCCGAGCGCCTGTTTCGCCGCGGTGCTTTCAGGGCCAGCCTGAGCGAAGCCGAAAAAGAGATGAGATAGGCTGGCAGGCCCCGGCTTGCCCATGTCTCCTGTTCAAATACCGTCGCCCGCAGCACCGGGCTCCTACCACTTGATGAGAGCGATGACTTCCAGCCGCCCCTATCTGATCCGCGCCCTGTACGAATGGATTGTCGACAATGAGATGACCCCGCACATCCTGGTCGATGCCGCTTACCCCGGAACCAGCGTGCCGCAACAGTTCGTCGAGAACGGCAAGATTGTGCTCAACATCGGCCCCTTTGCGGTGCAGGGGCTGGCCATCGAGAACGAGGCGGTAGGATTCAGCGCTCGTTTCGGTGGCGTGCCCAACCACATCGTCGTTCCCATTGGCGCGGTGCAGGCGATCTATGCCCGGGAGAATGGGCGCGGCATGGTGTTCGCAGAAGAGGAAGAAACCCCGCCGCCGAGTGAGCCCGAAGGCGGCAAGAAGCCGGCCCTGCGTGTGGTGAAGTAAGCCGCGTCTCTGCGGCTGACATTTTTTATACCGGCGGCAGTTTCTTGCCGGGGTTGAGGATGCCTTTGGGGTCGAACTGGGCCTTGATGGCGTACATCAGCGCCAGGGTGGCCGGATCGATCTCGCGGCTGACGAAATCACGCTTCTCCACGCCGATGCCGTGTTCGCCGGAGAGGGTGCCGTCGAGGCGCAATACCAGATCGAACACTTCCGACAGGCACAAGCGGGCACGCTCCATCTCTGCCGGGTCATCCGGGTTGGCCAGCAGGTTGACGTGGATGTTGCCGTTGCCGGCATGGCCGAAATTGACGATGGTGATGCTATAGCGCTCGGCCAGTTCACCCAGTCCTTCGATCAGTTCCGGCATGTGCGATACCGGCACCACCACATCCTCATTGATCTTCTTCGGCGCCACCGTGCGCAGTGCTGGTGACAGTGCCTTGCGTGTCTTCCACAGCGCCGCCACTTCCTCGGCGGTGCGCGCCTCGATGACCTCCAGACAGCCCGGGCCGTTGGCAGCATCGATCAAGGCCTGCGCCGCCTCGTCCAGACAGGCGCCCGGACCGTCCACCTCGATCATCAGCAGCGAGCCGGCATGGGCCGGCAGCACGTCGCCGGCATAGCCGCGAATCATCTCGATGGCCTTGGCGTCCATGAACTCCAGGGCGCAGGGTACCACCGGCTGGGCCATGATGCGCGAAATCGCCTCGGCGGCGCTGCGCATGTCGCGATAAATAGCCTGCAGGGTGCGTCGTGCCTGCGGCAGTGGTGTGAGCTTGAGGGTGGCCTCGGTGATCACCGCGAGGGTGCCCTCCGAACCGATGAGCAGACGGGTGAGGTCGTAACCGACCACGCCCTTGGTGGTATGCACACCGGTACGCAGTTCGACGCCGCCGCCGGTGACGGCGCGCAGGCCGAGCACGTTCTCGCGCGGCGTGCCGTATTTCACGGCGCGTGGCCCAGCGGCATTGCAGGCCAGGTTGCCGCCCACGCTGCACACGGCGGCACTGGTGGGATCGGGTGGCCAGAAGAAACCGTGCGCCGCCGCCGCGTCTTGCACCGCCTGGTTGGTGACCCCGGGTTCCACCACCATCAGGCGATTGGCCGGGTCGATGGACAGAATGCGGTTCATGCGCTCCAGTGACAGTACCACGCCGCCGCTGAGCGGCACGGCGGCGCCGGTGGTGGCGGTGCCGTAGCCGCGCGCCACCAGCGGAATGCCGTGCTCGTTGCACAGTTTCAGTACGGCATGTACCTGGGCGTGATCGAGCGGACGCACCACCACGTCGGGCAGGGCATGGCGGCGGCTGTTGTCGTAGCCGTAGGTCCAGCGCTCGTCCGGCGCGGTGACGAGGCCGTCGGTGCCGAGCAGGGTCTGGAGGGCGGCGAGGAATGCCGCGGGAAGGGGGGGGGCGTGGTTCAAGGAGGTGTCAATCGGTGTACTCGAACAACTTGACCACACGCTTCACGCTGGCGGTATGGCGCGCGATACCGGCGGCGCGGTCACCTTCGCGGCGTGACACCAGCCCCATCAGGTAGACGGTCTGCGCCTCGGTCACCACCTTGATCTGGTTGCCGGCCACATCACCGGCGCCAAATAGCTGCGACTTCACCTTGGTGGTGATCCAACTGTCGCGGGAGCGGCTGGCAAAGGAGGTGGCGGGGCCGATGACTATTTCATTGACGACGTGGCGCACCTTGACGGTTTCACGCGCCAGTTTCTCGATCTGCTCGCGCTGCGCTGCAGTGCTGGCCTCGCCGGAAAGTAGCACCACGCCGTTGAAACTGGTGACGTTGACATGGGTCTGCTCGCGCAGTTCGATGACATTGTCGATGGCCTTGCCGATCTTCAGCTCGATACTTTGATCGTCGATGATGGTGCCGGCGGTGCGCTGATCGTCGGCCACTGCGACGGCGCCCACCGCCGCGCCGCCGACGATGACCGGTGCGCAGCCCTGCAACAGGGCGACGAGGGCCGTGACTGTCAGCAGGTATTTCATCTTCAGCCCTCCTCTCCGAACAGGTGCAGATCGATGAGATCGCACAGGCAGTGGATCACCAGCAGGTGCGTTTCCTGGATGCGGGCGGTGACCTGGGCCGGCACGCGTATCTCCACGTCGCCTTCCTTCAGTGCCGCCGCCATGGTGCCGCCGTCGCGGCCGGTGAGCGCTACCACGGTCATCTGCCGATCGTGGGCGGCATGAATGGCGGCAAGCACGTTGGCCGAGTTGCCGGAGGTGGAGATGGCCAGCAGCATGTCGCCGGCGTGACCGAGGGCGCGCACCTGCTTGGAAAACACCTGGCTGTAGTCGTAATCGTTGGCGATGGAGGTGAGGGTGGACGAGTCGGTGGTCAGCGCCATGGCCGGTAGTCCGGGCCGCTCGCGCTCAAAGCGGTTGAGCAGCTCGGAGGAAAAATGCTGGGCGTCACCGGCCGAGCCGCCGTTGCCGCAGCTGAGGATTTTCCCCTCTTTCACCAGGCATTGCGCCATCATCTCTGCTGCCGTGGCGATGGACGGTGTCAGCAATTCCAGCGCCATCTCCTTGGTGCGGATACTTTCCTGAAAGTGGTTTCTGATGCGGTCGAGTTCGTTCATGAGCTAATCAATTCTCGATGGCGTTGGTGATCCATTCTACGCGGTTTTCGCCCCGTTCCGGTGTTATGGCAACCACGTCGAAGCGGCAGGGACGGCGCGCGGCGTCCGGGTTTTGCTGCAAGTAATGTTCGGCGGCGGCCAGCAGCCGCCCCTGCTTGTGGCGATCGACGCTGGCGATGCCGTCGGCAAAGGCAGAAGGGCTGCGGTAACGCACCTCGACAAATACCGTGGTATCGCCCTGACGCATGACCAGGTCCAGTTCACCTCGGCGGCAACGGTAATTGCGCTGTAGCAGGGTCAGGCCGCTACGTTGCAGGTAGGCACAGGCCAGGTTTTCGGCCGCCTGTCCCAGGGCCGCACGATCGGTCACGGCTGAGCGGGGTCGGCACCGCTTTCGGTGATACGCGGTATGCCGCCGTTGAAGCGGGCCCAGGTGAGCTGGCGGCTCAGTCGCCGCTGCGGATCCAGGCGCAGGGAACCGGTCTCGCCGTGGAAGCGTTCGAATGGATAGGCCTCCAGTACCTTGAGCGCCGGGATCAGGTTGTAGCTATCGCTGCCCAGGGCGACGAGCCGTTGCAGGGCGTTGTCGCTGATGCGCAATGCATCGGCATCCTTACGCAGCGACTGATTGGGCGTGGGCGCCTTCAGGGTCCACGGCATATCGCCGAACACCACACCGTCCATATCGCGATCCAGCTCGCGGGCGACGGCACCGGAATAGATGTGGGAGGTGGCCAGCACCGGCAGGTCGGCGGCATGGTGGAACTTGAGCTGCGGCCGGATCAGACGGGCCTGACGTGGAAAGGCGGCCAGGAACACGAAGTCGATATCCTCACGGCGCCGCGGTTCGAAGTGCAGTTTCTGTCCGGCCACGGCCTGCAGGCGGCGGTGGCGCGCATCACTCAGATCCAGGTTGAGCAGGGTGCGCAGCGGACGGGCGAAGTCGTTCTTGCTACCGTCGTAGCGCGCCAGGGTGGTGACGGCGCCACCCACGTCCTGCCAGCGGCGGCTGAAGGCCTGTTCGATGCGCTCGCCCCATTCGCCCTCGGGTACGAATACCGCGGCATGGCTGTAACCCTGTACCCAGGCATATTCCGCCACTTGCTGCGCCTCCTCCTCCGGCGACAGCGAGAATTGGTACAGGTTGTCGGGCAGGCGGAAACTGTCGATGCTGTTGAGCACCAGGGTCGGTATCGGGAATTCATCGCGTCTTAGTAAGGCTGTCACGCCGTCCTTGTCCAGGGGGCCGATGACGAAATCCGCGCCTTCGCGCAGCGCCTGCTCATAGCTGGGCAACACCCGTGCCGGGTTGGCAACGTCATAGACGCGTATGGCGATGCGCTGTTTTTCCGGTGTGTTGTAGTAGGCGGCCATCACGCCGTCACGCACGGCGGTGCCGGCACCGGCGAAACGACCGGACAGCGGCAGGAGCAGGGCGATCTGTTTCGGCTGCAACACCAGTTGGGCGCTGCGGCGCAGCATTTCATCGATGAACTGCTGGCGGGCCGGGTGCTGCGGATAGGCCTGCCGCCAGCCCTCGGCGAGCTGTTGCAGTTCGCGACGGCCGAGCTGGTATTGTTTGCCAATCTCCGCCAGCGCCATCCAGCCGCTGAATTCGTCCGGCGGCGGGGCAAAGCGCAGGGCGCGCAGGGTGTGGGCGGAAAGCTGGGTCAAGGCATTCCAGAGTTGCTGCTGGTTGTCGGTGATGGCCTGTTCGTCGTGCAGATAGCGGCCGCGCAGCACGCGTTCGCGCGCGGCCTCCAGATGGTTGCCCAACAGGGTGTAGGCCTGGGCACGCAACAGATGGTATTCGTCCAGCGTCGCTGCGGCAGTGCCGGCCGGCGGCAGTGCCGCCAGCGCCTCGAGCACCCGTTCGGCGTTGCGCAGGGCCAGCCAGGCGCGGGCCTTCAGCAGGCGCAGCCGTACCTGCTGCGCGGCGGCCAGTGGTGCGGGTTCGATGAGTTCCGCCAGTTGCAGCGCCTTGGCCGGCTGGTTGGCATGGATCAACGCGTCAGCCGCCTCCAGACGGAACTGTTGACGTTCAGCGGCGGAATACTTGGGTGATTCGGCCAGGCGCAGGTATTCCCTTGCCGCTGCCTCATAGTCGGCCTTGCGCAGTGCCGCCTGGGCGGCGCCCTCGCTTACCTCGACGCGGGGAGCGCTGGGCTGCACCGCGCAGCCGGCGGCGAGCAGGGCGAGGGCGAGCAGGGTGAGGGATGTTTTGAATAGTGTGCGCATGGAAGAAGACGGATAATACCAAAAGGCGGCAACGGTGTTTTGCCCGAGAGCGCACAGTATCAATAAGGGAGTCGGCGAGTGTCAACGAATGCGGGAACGCTTTATGTGGTGGCCACGCCCATCGGCAATCTGGGCGACATGACGCCGCGGGCGGTGGAGGTGTTGCAGCGCGTGGCGCGTATTGCCGCCGAGGATACCCGCCACAGTGCCGGCCTGCTGCGCCACTTCGGCATCCAGACGCCGATGTTCGCCTTGCATGAGCACAACGAGCGCGAGGCCAGTGCGGAGGTGGTGCGGCGGCTGCAGCAGGGTGAAGACGTTGCCCTCATCTCTGATGCCGGTACCCCGTTGATCAGCGATCCCGGCTTTCCGTTGACCCGGCTCGCCCACGAGGCGGGCATTCGGGTGGTGCCGGTGCCCGGCGCCAGTGCCCTCGTCACCGCCCTGTCCGCCGCCGGCCTGCCCACCGATCGCTTTGTCTTCGAGGGCTTTCTGCCGCCCAAGAGCACGGCGCGCCGTCATATGCTGGAAGGGCTGGCCACTGAACGCCGTACCCTGGCCTTTTACGAGGCGCCGCACCGCCTGCTGGAAACCCTGGAGGACATGGCGGCAGTGTTTGGCCCCGAACGGTTGGCGGTGCTGGCGCGGGAGCTGACCAAGACCTTCGAGACCCTGCGCCGCGCCCCACTGGGGGAGTTGGTGGAGTTTGTGCGCCATGACAGCGATCAGCAGCGTGGCGAGGCGGTGTTGCTGGTGCACGGCGCGCCGCTTCCGGCCGCCGATGCGCTGGAGGAGGAGCCGCGCCGCGTCGCCGAGCTGCTGGCCGCCGAGCTGCCGGTGAAGCAGGCGGCGGCCCTGGCGGCGAAGATCACCGGGGCCAAGAAGAACCAGATTTACGATTATCTGGTCAAGCGGCCCCAGTGAGTTGTCGGATTGAGGCCCGACCCACATAATACGCACGGGAGCCGGCCGGACGATCGCGGTACCGCAAGGTATGGAGGAAAGTCCGGGCTCCACAGGGCAGGGTGCCAGGTAACGCCTGGGCGGCGCGAGCCGACGGAAAGTGCCACAGAAAACATACCGCCTAAGCGCCTTCGGGCGCCGGTAAGGGTGAAAAGGTGCGGTAAGAGCGCACCGCGCGGCTGGTAACAGTCCGCGGCACGGTAAACCCCACTCGGAGCAAGACCAAATAGGGGAGCGGGCGGCCTTCGGGCCGCAATGTGCGGCCCGCACAGTTCCCGGGTAGGTTGCTTGAGGTGTGCGGTGACGCACATCCCAGATGAATGGTCGTCCACGACAGAACCCGGCTTACAGGCCGGCTCCCACCTTCTTCACTCTTCACAGTCCACTCCAGCTTCATCCTCCAACATATTGATTTCACTAGGCTCGAAAAGGCCCGGATTTCCTCATATTCCACCTCAACCCACCTGCGCTAAGTTACTGTCACATAAGAATTAATATCCCATTTCCACCTTGACACAGGAGCCCCGCGGTACCTATAGTGTGCGGAAGTGGATCGAAGTGGAAAAAAATGGGATATGGAGTTCCAGGGGGGCCATAACTTGTTCCGAGGTGTTACCGCACTGACGCTGGACGCGAAGGGCCGCATGGCGATGCCTGCGCGCTACCGCGACCTGCTGCTGGAGCGCGCCGGGGGCAATCTGGTCATCACCATCCACACGGACGATCGCTGCCTGTGGATCTACCCCCAGCCGGAATGGGAGGAGATCGAGGCCAAGATCGCCGCCCTGCCTGCCTTCAATCCCATGACTACCAAGCTGCGCCGCCTGCTGGTCGGCTATGCCACCGACACCGAGATGGACGGTGCTGGCCGCATCCTGCTGGCGCCCACCCTGCGCGAGTACGCCGGCCTGGACCGCAAGTTGGTGCTGGTGGGGCAGGGCAAGAAATTCGAGCTGTGGGACGAAGAGCGCTGGAATGCCCAGCGTGATCAGATGCTGGCCGAGGGCGTGTTCCGCGCCGGTGAGGCACTGGCGCCCGAGCTGCAGAGCCTGGTGCTCTGATGATGATGGAACACAAGCCGGTGCTGCTGGCAGAGGTGCTGGCAGCGCTGCGGGTGCGCCCGGATGGCATCTATCTGGACGGCACCTTCGGCCGCGGCGGTCATGCCGCCGAGATCCTGGCGCGGCTCGGCCCCCAAGGCCGGTTGCTGGCGGTGGACAAGGATCCGCAGGCGGTGGCCGTGGCACAGCAGCGGTTCGGTAGCGATGTGCGTTTTTCCATCGAGCACGGCAGCTTCACCACGCTGGGGCAGCGGGTGGCAGAGCGCGGCTGGATGGGCAAGGTGGACGGCATTCTGCTCGATCTCGGGGTGTCATCGCCGCAGCTGGACGAGGCCGAGCGCGGTTTCAGTTTTCGCCTCGACGGTCCGTTGGACATGCGCATGGATCCGGAGAGTGGGATGAGCGCCGCCGATTGGCTGGCGCAGGCGGCGGAGGAGGAGATCGCCCGCGTGCTGAAGGAATACGGCGAAGAGCGGTTTGCCAAGCGCATTGCGCGCGCCATCGTGCGCAGCCGTGCCGAGGTACCCATCACCCGTACCGCGCAGTTGCAGGAGATCGTGGCGCGCGCCAATCCGGCCTGGGAAAAGGGCAAGGATCCGGCGACGCGTGCGTTCCAGGCGCTGCGCATCTTCATCAACCGCGAATTGGAAGATCTGGATGAGTTTCTGACGCAGAGCGTCGACATGCTGGCCGTAGGTGGGCGTATGGCAGTGATCAGCTTCCACTCGCTGGAAGACCGCCGGGTGAAGCAGTTCATCCGCCAGCAGCAGCAGGGGGAGGCGTTGCCGCCCGATCTGCCGTTGACCCAGGCACAGATGTGGCAGCCGCGGCTGCGTGCGGTGGGCAAGAAGATCGTCGCCGGTGCGCAGGAAGTGGCAGCCAATCCGCGGGCCCGCAGCGCGGTGTTGCGCGTGGCGGAGAAGCCGGCGTGATCGGACGCATGTTCCTCACCCTGCTCGCCGCTGCAGTGTTCGCCACCGCCCTGGGCGTGGTGTACACGCAGCATCAGGCACGCAAGTCGTTCGTGGAATTGCAGGCCCAGCACAAGATGCGCGATGACCTGAACATCGAGTGGGGCCGGCTGCAACTGGAACAGAGTACTTGGGCGACTCATGGCCGTATCGAGGTCATCGCCCGCGACAAACTGGACATGATGATTCCATCGCCGGCGGCGGTGGTGTTGGTGAAGCCATGAGCGAGCGCGAAAACATTCCGCACTATGCCGGGCGCCTGCGTTTCGTGCTGGGCGCCCTCGGCCTCGCCACCATGGTGCTGATGTGGCGGGCGGTGGACCTGCACGTCTTCAATCGTGAGTTTCTGCAGAATCAGGGCGACGCCCGCGCCCTGCGCGTGGTGGAGGTGCCGGCGCATCGCGGCATGATTACCGATCGCCACGGCGAGCCGCTGGCGATCAGTACACCGGTGGAATCGGTGTGGGCCAACCCCAAGGAGTTGGCGGCGGCGCGTGATCAGTGGAAGGCATTGGCCCGCGTGCTTGAAGTGGACCCGCGCTGGATGGAGCAACTGCTGGCACGGCGTCAGGAGCGCGAGTTCGTTTATCTGCGCCGCCATATCACGCCGGAACTGGCGCAAAAGGTGATGGCGCTGGAGATCCCCGGTGTGGCGTTGCAGCGGGAGTACCGCCGCTACTATCCCGCCGGCGAGGTGTTCGCCCATGTGGTCGGTTTTACCAACATCGATGATGTCGGCCAGGAAGGGATCGAACTGCTGCACAACGCCTGGCTCAAGGGTATCCCGGGCAGCAAGCGCGTGATCCGCGATCGTCTCGGCCGCATCGTGGAAAACGTGGAGAGCATCAGCGAACCGCGCCCCGGCCAGGATCTGCGTCTGGCGCTGGATCGCCGCGTGCAGTATCTCGCCTACCGTGAGCTGAAGGCGGCGGTGCAGCGCAGCCAGGCCCGCGCCGGATTTGCCGTGGTGCTGGATGTAACCACCGGCGAGGTACTGGCGATGGTCAATCAGCCGGCCTACAACCCCAACAACCGCGGCGATTTGAGCAATGATCGTCTGCGCAACCGTACCGTCACCGATGTGTTCGAACCGGGCTCCACCATCAAGCCGTTCACCGTGGCGGCAGCACTGGAGAGTGGCAAGTACCGTCCCGACACTCCCATCGACACCGGCAGTGGCTTTCTGCGTGTCAACAGCCGTCTCACCGTGCGTGATGTGCATAACTACGGCCGCATCGACGTCAGTCGCGTGATCCAGAAATCGAGCAACGTCGGCGCCGCCACCATGGCATTGGCCATCAAGCCGCAACAGCTGTGGGATGTGTTCAGCCGTCTTGGTCTCGGCAGCATCACTGCCAGCGCCTTCCCCGGCGAGGCCTCCGGTCTGCTCACCGATTATGTGCGCTGGCGTGAAACCGAGCGTGCCACCCTGTCCTATGGCTACGGACTCTCCGTCACCTCGCTGCAGTTGGCGCAGGCCTATGCCGCACTGGCCGCCGATGGCCGCATGCATGCGGTCACTCTGTTGCCGGTGGGTGGCGGTGTGGCGGATGAGCGCCAGGTGATGCATCCGCAGATCGCACAGCAGGTGCGTGCGATGCTGGAGCTGGCGGTGGGCAAGGACGGTACCGGCAGTCGCGCTGCCGTGCCCGGTTACCGCGTCGGTGGCAAGACCGGTACGGCGCGCAAGGTGACCAGCGGCGGTTACTCCGACAAACACTATATGGCGTTGTTCGCCGGCTTCGCCCCGGCCGCCACACCGCGTCTGGCGATGGTGGTGGTGATCGACGAGCCGCAGGGCAGCGAGTATTACGGCGGCCAGGTGGCGGCGCCGGTATTCGGGCGGGTCATGAGCGGTGCCCTGCGTCTGCTCGACATCGCGCCGGATGATTTGGAGTCGCTGGGCGTGAAGCTGGCCGACGTGACCGTACCGGCACCGGCGGCGTCTGCCAAGGCAACCTCGCGGGGTGTCCTATGATGGCCGCGCCGCGTCTGGAGCCGGGTTATGCGTTGGCGGAGCTGTTGCGCGGACTGGTGGATGGTTCCGTTGCTGCCGGTTGCCGCGTCACCGGCCTGACCCTGGACAGCCGCAAGGTGCAGCCGGGCGATTTGTTCATCGCGCTGGGTGGCAGCCGCGATCACGGCGCCGCGCATATCGCGCAGGCCGTGGAGCGCGGCGCTGTGGCGGTGCTGGTGGACGAGCAGGTGCCGCCGGCCAGTGTGGCGGTGTGGGAAATTCCGGTGGTGTCGGTGCTTGCCCTGCGCGCCAAGACCGGCAGCATCGCGGCGCGCTTCTATGGCGAGCCGAGCCGTGCCATGACGGTGTACGGCATCACCGGCACCAACGGCAAGACCTCGGTGAGCCAGTTCATCGCTCAGGCACTGTCCCTCGATGCACCCTGCGGCGTAATCGGCACCTTGGGCAGTGGCCTGTACGGCGCGCTGCGCAGCACCGGCCATACCACCCCCGACGCCGTCACGGTGCAGGCGGAACTGGCGGCGCAGCAGGCAGCCGGTGCCCCTCATGCGGTGATGGAGGTTTCTTCCCATGCCCTCGATCAGCAGCGGGTCGCCGGCATCGCCTTCACGGTGGCGGTGTTCACCAACCTGAGCCACGAACATCTGGATTATCACGGCGATATGGTGGCCTATGCGTTGGCCAAGCGGCGCCTGTTCCAGTGTGACGGTCTCAAGGCGGCGGTGATCAATCTTGATGATGCTACCGGCAGCCAATGGTACGGCGAGCTGGACGGTCGGCTCGATCGCATCGGTTACGGCTTCGGGCCGGTGGCGCAGCAAGCCACGGGTACGGTGCTGCGCGGCAGCGATCTGCAATTGAGCCCGGTGGGATTGTCGTTCACCGTATCGTCGCCCTGGGGTGAGGCGCGCATCGCCACTGCCCTGCTCGGCGCATTCAATGCCGCCAACCTGCTGGCTGCGCTGGGCGCACTGGTAGCGGGAGGCATGCGCTTCGACACGGCGGTGCAGCGCCTGAAACAGGTACATACGGTGCCGGGGCGGATGGAACGCTTCGGTACCGCACAGCAGCCGACGGTGGTAGTGGATTATGCCCACACCCCCGATGCGCTGGAGCAGGTGCTCAAGGCTTTGCGCGGCCATTGCACCGGCACGCTGTGGTGCGTGTTCGGCTGTGGTGGTGATCGCGATCGTGCCAAGCGTCCGCTGATGGGGCAACTGGCTGAGGCGCTGGCGGATCGGGTGGTGCTCACCGACGACAATCCGCGTAGCGAGAATCCCTGGGATATCATCGAAGACATCCAGCGCGGCATGAAGGAAGCGGACGCGGCCTACATCATGCGTGATCGCGCCGCTGCCATTGCGCATGCCATTGGCATGGCCGAGGCGGGCGACATCGTACTGGTGGCAGGCAAGGGGCATGAAACCGAACAGCTCATCGCCGGCCAGGTATTGCCGTTCTCCGATCGCGATGAAGTCGCACGCTGCCTGCGGGGAAAGAGTGATGTCTGAATCCAACTCCACCTCGCCGCAGCCGCAAGGCATTTGTACCCGTCTGACGCAGGCCGCGGCCTGGCTAGCGGCCGAGCGCACGGGTGCCGACGTGGAGTTCCATGGCGTCAGCACCGACACGCGATCGTTACCTGCCGGAGCGCTGTTCATCGCCCTGCGTGGCCCGCGCTTCGACGCCCATGACTACGTTGCCGAAGCGGCGGCGCGCGGCGCGGTCGCGTTACTGGTGGAGCGTGCGGTGGACAGCCCGCTGCCGCAGCTCATCGTACGGGATACCCGACTCGCGCTGGGGCGTCTGGCGGCAGCCTGGCGCCTGCACTGCAACACGCCACTGGTGGCGATTACCGGCAGCAACGGCAAGACCACGGTAAAGGAGATGAGCCGTGCCATCTTCGCTCAGAGCGGTGCGGTGCTGGCCACTGAGGGCAATCTGAACAACGACATCGGCGTGCCGCTGACCCTGCTGCGGCTCACGCCACAGCATCGCCATGCGGTGATCGAAATGGGGGCCAATCATGCCGGCGAGATCGCCTATTTGAGCGATCTGGCGCAGCCCGATGCGGCGGTGATCACCAACGCCGGTCCGGCCCACCTGGAAGGCTTTGGGTCCGTCGAGGGCGTGGCCCGCGCCAAGGGTGAGATCTACCGCGGCCTGCGCGAAAACGGTGTGGCGGTGATCAATGCCGACGATGCCTTTGCCGACCTGTGGCGCGGTATGGCCGGTACCCAGCGCCAGCTCTGTTTCGGCATGGCGCCAGAGGCCACCGTTACCGCGCGCTGGCAGCCGGAAGGGTGCGGCAGCCGGCTGTGGTTGCAGACCCCAGTGGGAGAGGCGGAACTGTTGCTGCCGGTGCCGGGACGCCACAACGTGATGAACGCCCTGGCCGCCGCCGCCTTGGCGCTGGCGCTGGACCTGAGCCTCGAGGCGATCCGCCGCGGCCTTGAAGGCATGCAGGGTGTGGCCGGCCGCCTGGCGCGGCGTGCCGCGTTCAACGGCGCCCAGCTCATCGACGACAGCTACAACGCCAATCCCGCCTCCATGCGCGCCGCCATCGATGTGCTCGCCGCCTGCGCCGCGCCGCGCATCTTGGTGGTGGGCGATATGGGCGAGCTGGGTGCGAACGCCATGCAGCTGCACCGTGAGGTTGGTGCCTATGCCCGTAGCGCCGGCATCGACGCGTTGTATGCCACTGGCCCGCTCAGTCTGGCCACGGTAGAGGGGTTCGGCATGCGGGCGCAGCATTTTGCGGATTGTGCGGCGCTGGCAGCAGCGCTGCGTAAGGTACTGACGGTGGATTCGACGGTACTGGTCAAGGGTTCGCGCAGCGCCCGCATGGAACGGGTGGTGGAAGCGCTGCAAGAAGGGGGGCGTGGCTGATGTTGTTGTACCTGACCGAATATCTGACGCGGTTCCATAGCGGTTTCAACGTATTTCAGTATCTCACCTTGCGCGCCATTCTCGGCATCCTTACGGCGTTGGCGATATCTCTGCTGCTCGGGCCGGCAATGATCCGCCGCCTCAGTCTGTATCAAATTGGCCAGCATGTGCGCAATGACGGGCCGCAGAGCCATCTGTCCAAGGCCGGTACGCCGACCATGGGGGGTGCGCTGATCCTGGTCGCCATCGTCATCAGCACCCTGTTGTGGGCCGACTTGGATAATCGTTACGTATGGGTGGTGTTGGTGGTGACCCTGCTGTTCGGTTTTGTCGGTTGGCTCGATGATTACATCAAGCTGGTGAAGAAGCAGTCACAGGGGCTGCGTGCCAAGCACAAATATCTGTTGCAGTCGATGTTCGGTTTCGGCGCCGCGATCTTCCTTTACTACACCGCCCAGGCTCCGGTGGAAACCCAGCTCATCGTGCCGTTCTTCAAGAACGTGGCGCTGCCGCTGGGGCTGGGTTTCATCCTGTTTACCTATCTGGTGATCGTCGGTTCCAGCAACGCCGTCAACCTCACCGATGGACTCGACGGTCTGGCCATCCTGCCCACCGTGATGGTGGCTGGTGCGCTCGGCGTGTTCGCCTATGTGGCTGGCCATGTGCATTTCGCCACCTATCTCGGCGTGCCCTATGTGCCCGGAGCCGGTGAGGTGGCAGTGATCTGTGGCGCGCTGGTGGGCGCCGGCCTCGGCTTTCTCTGGTTCAACACCTATCCGGCCCAGGTGTTCATGGGTGATATCGGTGCACTGGCCCTGGGCGCCGCGCTCGGCACCATCGCCGTGGTGGTGCGGCAGGAGATCGTGCTGTTCATCATGGGCGGCGTGTTCGTGATGGAAACCATCTCGGTGATTCTGCAGGTGGCCTCGTTCAAGCTTACCGGCCGGCGCATCTTTCGCATGGCGCCGCTGCACCACCACTTTGAATTGAAGGGCTGGCCGGAGCCACGCGTCATCGTACGCTTCTGGATCATCACCGTGATCCTGGTGTTGATCGGCCTGGCCTCGCTGAAGATACGCTGACGCAAGGGCGATGACCGCTATGACGCTGATCGTTGGGTTGGGCAAGACCGGACTCTCCGTAGCGCGCTTCCTGGCGCGCCGCGGCGAGCGGTTTGTCGTGGCCGACAGTCGCGTCAATCCGCCCGGTCTGGAACAGTTGCGCAGCGAGCGGCCGCATGTGGAGCTGCACCTCGGACCATTCGATGCCGCGCTGTTTCGCCGCCACACACGCCTCGTTGTCAGCCCCGGCGTGTCTTTGCAGGAGCCTGCTTTGTGTGCCGCGCGCGCGGCCGGGGCGGAGATCATTGGCGACATTGAACTGTTCGCGCGCAGCGTCGATGCACCGGTGGTGGGCATCACCGGCTCCAACGGCAAGAGCACGGTGACGACACTGGTGGGAGCGATGGCCGAGGCGTCCGGCCTGGAGACGCGGGTGGGCGGCAACTTGGGCACGCCGGCGCTGGAGTTGTTGCTGGAATCCGACGAGGCTGGCGCGCCTGAGCTGTACGTACTGGAACTGTCGAGCTTCCAGTTGGAGACGGTGAGTTCACTCAACTGCCGCGCCGCCACCGTGCTCAATCTCAGCGCCGATCATCTGGATCGCCACGGCGGCATGGAGGAGTACGCCGCGCTCAAACAGCGCATCTTCCAGGGTGATGGGGTGATGGTGTTGAACGCCGATGATGCGCGGGTGACGGCGATGGCTGCGCCGGGACGTGAGGTGCGCTGGTTCACCCTGGATGTGCCCGCCAGCAGCGAGGCCTACGGCGTGCGCTGGGTCGATGGCCGCACCTGTCTGTGCCGTGGTACCGAGGACATCATCGCCGTGGACGAATTGAAGATCGCCGGGCGCCACAACTGGGCCAATGCACTGGCGGCGCTGGCGCTGGGCGACGCGGTGGCGTTGCCGCGGGCAGCGATGCTGCGTGCGCTGCGTGAATTCACCGGTCTGCCCCATCGCTGTCAGTGGGTGGCGGAGATCAACGGTGTACATTGGTATGACGATTCCAAGGGTACCAACGTGGGTTCCACCCTCGCCGCGCTGTCCGGTATGCCGGGCGACAAGGTGGTGTTGATCGCCGGTGGTGACGGCAAGGGACAAGATTTTTCGCCGCTGCGCGAGGCGCTCGCCACCCATGCGCGTGCAGTGGTGCTCATCGGCCGTGATGCGCCACTCATCGAGCAGGCCATCCAGGGTGCGGTACCCATCGTGCATGCCGGCCGCAGCCTGGAACAGGCGGTGAGTGAGTGTACGCGCCTGGCACAACCGGGCGACTGTGTGCTGTTGTCACCGGCCTGCGCCAGCTTCGATATGTTCGACAACTATGTGCATCGCGCCGAGGTATTCGTCGCGGCGGTGCGGAGGCTGGCGGCATGATCGGCTCCGGTGTTTTGTGGCGCAACTATCGGCAGCCACCGCTGCGGCGCAGCCACGTCGCCGCGGTGGCGCAGGGTGATCTGCCCTTGCTGCTGGCGGTAATTGCTTTGCTGGCGCTGGGCCTGCTGATGGTGGGTTCGGCCTCCATCTCCATCGCCGATCGCCAGCTCGGGGCGCCGTTCCACTACCTGTTGCGCCAGGGTGTGTATGTCGGCGTCGGCGTACTGCTCGCCATCATCACGGTGCAGATCCCGCTGGCCGTGTGGCAGCGTCTCGGGCCGCTGTTGTTGTTGGTTAGCCTGGTCATGCTGTTGTTGGTGTTGATCCCTGGTGTGGGGCGCAACGTCAACGGCGCCACACGCTGGCTGTCGCTGGGGATCTTCAATCTGCAGGTGTCTGAGCTGGCGAAGATTGCGCTGATCATTTACGCCGCCGGTTATCTGGTGCGCCGCGGCGATGAGGTGCGCACCACGGTGCAGGGCTTCCTCAAGCCCATGAGTGTGCTGGTGGTGCTGGCGGTGTTGCTGTTGGCGCAGCCCGATTTCGGTGCCCTGGTGGTGTTGGGGGCGACCCTGCTCGGTATGCTGTTCCTGGCCGGTGTGCGTCTGTGGCTGTTCGGCCTGCTGGTGGCGCTGGCGGCGAGTGCGTTGGCGTTGCTGGCCATCACTTCGCCCTACCGCATGGAACGTCTCACCACCTTCATGAATCCCTGGGCCGATCCCTTTAACAGCGGCTTTCAGCTGACCCAGGCGCTCATCGCCTTCGGCCGCGGTGATTGGTTCGGCGTCGGTCTCGGCGGCAGTGTGCAAAAGCTGTTCTATCTGCCCGAGGCGCACACCGACTTCCTGTTCGCCGTGTTGGCCGAGGAGCTGGGGTTGTTCGGTGCCTTGGGCGTGATCCTGTTGTTCGTGTTCGTGGTGTGGCGCGCCTTCGTCATCGGCCGTGTTGCAGCGCAGGTAGGTGCCCACTTCGGCGCCTATCTCGCCTATGGCATTGCACTGCTGATTGGTTTGCAGGCCTTCATCAACCTCGGTGTGAACATGGGTGTGCTGCCCACCAAGGGCCTGACCCTGCCGCTGATGAGCTATGGCGGTTCCAGCATGCTGGTGACCTGCATCGCCATCGGTTTGCTGCTACGGGTGGATCGGGAAAATCGGCGCGGAGGGCAGACGGCATGACGGCCCCACGCATCCTGATCATGGCTGGCGGTACCGGGGGACACGTGTTCCCGGCCCTGGCCGTTGCTGAGGAGCTGCGCCGCCGCGGTGCGGTGGTGAGTTGGCTCGGCACCCGCGCTGGTATCGAGGCCGAGCTGGTGCCGCAGGCCGGCATCGACATCGATTTCATCAGCATCACCGGCCTGCGCGGCAAGGGTGCGCTGGGCTGGTTGCTGGCGCCGCTGCGCATTGTGCGTGCGCTGTGGCAGGCGCTGGCCGTGGTGCGTGCGCGTCAGCCGCAGGCGGTATTGGGGCTGGGCGGCTTTGCCTCCGGCCCTGGCGGCCTCGCGGCCTGGCTGAGCGGGCGGCCGCTGCTGATTCATGAACAGAATGCAGTAGCGGGCCTGACCAACCGGCTGTTGAGCCGCGTGGCGACGCAGGTGATGCAGGCCTTCCCCGACGCCTTTGCCGAGGCGCCTTGGGTGAGCACCTGCGGCAACCCGGTGCGTCCGGCGATCGCCGCGCTCGCTGCACCGGAGCAGCGCTATACCGCGCATCAGGGACCGCTGCGCCTGCTGGTGGTGGGCGGCAGCCTCGGTGCGATGGCGCTCAATGAGACCCTGCCGCAGGCGTTGGCACTGCTGCCGGTCGAGCAACGTCCGACGGTACGTCACCAGAGCGGGCGTCGTCATATGGAGACGGTGCGACAGGCGTATGCAAAGGCCGGCGTGGAGGCAGAACTGCTGCCGTTCATCGACGACATGGCGGCGGCCTATGACTGGGCCGATCTGGTGCTGTGCCGCGCCGGCGCCCTGACCGTGAGCGAACTGGCTGCGGCCGGTGTGGCAGCGGTGCTGGTGCCTTATCCCCATGCCGTGGATGACCACCAGACGCGCAACGCCGCCTATCTGGTCGATGCCGGTGCGGCACTGCTGTTGCCGCAGCACAACATGAATGCAGAGACGCTGGCAGCACTGCTGCGGCGTTTCACCGTAGATCCGCGCGCCGGACGCACCCAACTCGGTGTGATGGCGCAGGCGGCACGCCGTCTGGCACAGACCGATGCGACGGCGCTGGTGGCCGAGGCCTGTCTCGCCGCCACTGCAACGAGGAAGGCAGCATGAGCGTAAACAGCAACGGTACTCGCCGTGACGCCAATCCGATGGGCCGGATCCGCCGCATCCATTTCGTCGGTATCGGCGGTTCGGGCATGAGCGGTATCGCCGAGGTGCTGCTCAATCTCGGCTATGAGGTGTCGGGCTCCGACCTGAAGGAGAACGCGGTGACGCGCCGCCTTGCTGGTCTGGGCGCGCAGGTCTGCATCGGTCATGATGCGGTGCATGTGGCGGGCAGCGATGTGGTGGTGATCTCCACTGCCGTGCCGGCCGATAACCCCGAGGTGCTGGCGGCGCGCGAGCAGCGCATCCCGGTGGTGCCCCGTGCCGAGATGCTGGCCGAGCTGATGCGCTTCCGTCATGGCATCGCCGTGGCCGGCACCCACGGCAAGACCACCACCACCAGCCTGATCGCCAGCCTGCTGGCCGAGGGTGAACTCGACCCCACCTTCGTCATCGGCGGCAAGCTCAACAGTGCCGGCACCCATGCGCGGCTCGGCGCCAGCCGTTATCTGGTGGCCGAGGCCGATGAAAGCGATGCATCATTCCTTTATCTGCAGCCGATGACCGCCGTAGTGACCAACATCGATGCCGATCACATGGCCACCTACGGCGGCGATTTTTCCAAACTGCGTCAAACCTTCGTGGAATTCCTGCACCACCTGCCGTTCTACGGTTTGGCGGTACTGTGCCTGGATGATCCGGTGGTGCGCGAGATACTGCCCGAGGTGACGCGGCCGGTGCGCACCTACGGCCTGACGCCGGAGGCTGACATCTATGCGGTCGATGTGCGCCAGGATGGTCTGCGTAATCACTTCCGTGTCATGCGCCGCGAGGGCGGGGCCTGGCTGGATGTGACCCTGGCGTTGCCGGGACGGCACAACGTGTTGAACGCATTGGCGGCGATCACCGTGGCGCATGAGACCGGAGTGAGTGATGCGGCGATCCTGCGCGCCCTGGCGGCGTTCCAGGGCATTGGTCGGCGCTTCCAGTTGAACGGCGAAGTCGCCATGGGCGACGGCAGCGTCACCCTGGTGGATGACTATGGTCACCATCCGCGCGAGGTGGCGGCGACCATCCAGGCGGCGCGCGCCAGCTGGCCGGAACGGCGCCTGGTGGTGGCCTTCCAGCCGCACCGCTACAGCCGCACGCGAGACCTGTTCGAGGATTTCGCCGAGGTGCTGTCCAGCACCGATGCACTGTTGATGCTCGAGGTCTATCCCGCCGGCGAGAAGCCTATCCCGGGCGCCGACAGCCGTACGTTGTGCCGCGCCATCCGTGCCCGTGGTCAGGTCGACCCGGTATTCGTGGCGCATCCCGACGATCTGGCTGCGACACTGCGCGGCGTGTTGCATGCCGGTGATGTGCTACTCACCCTCGGCGCCGGCGATATCGGCGCCGCGGCAGCGGCGTTGCCGCAGCAACTGACGGAGGGCAAGTCATGATGGCGGCCCAGCGCAGCCAGCCGGTGCAGGGTGTGCTGCTCCAGAACGAGCCGATGGCGCGCCATACCACCTGGCGCGTGGGTGGTCCGGCGGCGCGCTATTACCAACCGGCGGGCATCGACGATCTGGCGCAGTTTCTCGCACAGGTGCCAGCGGAGGAGCCGCTGTTCTGGGTGGGGCTGGGCAGCAATTTGCTGGTACGCGACGGCGGCATACGCGGCACGGTGATCGCCACTGCGGGTCTGCTCAACGGCATCGAGCAGGTGGATGCGGTGACGGTGCGTGCCGAGGCCGGTGTGTCCTGCGCCAAGGTGGCGCGTTTCTGCGCGCGGCTTGGTTTGATTGGTGCGGAGTTCTTCGCCGGTATTCCGGGCACGCTGGGCGGCGCGCTGGCGATGAATGCCGGCGCCTTCGGCGGCGAGACCTGGAAACTTGTGCAGGCGGTGGAAACGCTGGATCGCGCAGGCCGTCGCCACCAGCGCAACATGAGCGACTACCAAGTCGGTTATCGCGAGGTGGCGGGACCGGCCGATGAGTGGTTTGTCGCCGCCACGCTGCAATTGCAGCACGGCGATACAGAGGCGGCCAGTGCGCGTATCCGCGAACTACTCGACAGGCGTGCGGCGACGCAGCCGACGCAGCAGCCCAACGCCGGTTCGGTGTTTCGCAATCCGCCCGGCGACTACGCGGCGCGGCTCATCGAATCGTGTGGGCTGAAAGGCCGTTGTATCGGCGGTGCTTGCGTGTCGGAGAAACATGCCAATTTCATCATCAATACCGGCTCGGCCACGGCGGCGGATATCGAGGCGCTGATCGATCTGGTGGCAATGACGGTGCAGCAGCGGTGCGGTGTCACGCTGCAGCGTGAGGTGCATATCGTGGGGGAACGTAGCGGTGGTTGAGGTGCGTGACGCCAAGGTGTTCGGCAAGGTCGCCGTGCTGATGGGCGGCTGGTCGGCCGAGCGTGAGATTTCGCTGAAGAGCGGCAAGGCCGTGCTGGCGGCGCTGCAGCGCCGCGGCGTGAGCGCGCACGGCATTGATGCTGGGCGTGATGTGTTGCAGGTGCTGGCACAAGGCAGCTATGCACGGGCCTTCATCGCCTGGCATGGCCGCGGCGGCGAAGACGGCGAGCTGCAGGGCGCCCTCGATTTGTTGCAGCTGCCCTATACCGGCAGCGGTGTGCTGGCGTCGGCCCTCGGCATGGACAAGTGGCGCAGCAAGATGGTGTGGCAGGCCGCTGGCCTGCCGGTACCGGAGTTCGAGCTGCTGACCGCGCAGAGCGATTTTGCCGCCGTGGAGCAGCGCCTCGGCCTGCCCTTGTTCGTCAAACCGGCCAACGAAGGCTCCAGCATCGGTGTCAGCAAGGTGAATGTCGCCGGCGCTACGCGCGCCGCCTACGCCGCCGCGGCGCAGTACGACCACCTGGTGTTGGCCGAGCGCTTCGTCGGCGGCGGCGAGTACACCGTCGCCATCCTCGGTGAGCGTGCTCTGCCTGCCGTACGTATCGTGCCGGCCACAGATTTTTACGACTACGAGGCCAAGTATTTCCGCGATGACACGCGCTACCTGTGCCCCTGTGGACTGCCGGCAGCACAGGAGGAGGAGATGCAGCAGTTGGCACTGCGCGCCTTCGCGGTACTCGGTTGCCGCGGTTGGGGGCGGGTGGATTTCCTGCTGGATACGGCCGGTCGGCCTTTCGTGCTCGAAGTGAACACCGTCCCGGGTATGACCGATCACAGTCTTGTGCCGATGGCGGCGCGGGCTGCCGGCATCGAGTTCGATGAACTGGTGTGGCGCATTCTGGAGGCGACGCTGCATGGGTAAGGCGCAGGCACGGCGCAAGCAGCAGGGATCGACGCGGCCGCAGTGGCTGCGCCAGTTGCCGCTGTTGCTCGGTCTGGCGGCGCTGGCTTCGGTTGGTGCCGCTGCCGCGCTGTGGCTGGCCGAGCCGGACAATCTGCCGCTGCGCACGGTGCGTGTGCAGGGCGCGATGTATCACGTGACGCCGCAAGAAGTGCAGGCCGCGGTGTTGCCTTATGCCCAGGCCGGATTCCTGCACATCGATATCAACGCCGTGCGTGCGGCACTGGAGCAACTGCCCTGGGTACACAGTGTGCAGGTGCGCCGTGCCTGGCCCGATGTGTTGCTGGTGCAACTGCGTGAACAGCAGGTACTGGCACGTTGGGCCGACGGCGGCTTGGTGAACCCGGAAGGCAATGTATTCAGGCCGCTGGAACCGGTGGCCGCCACGGATCTGCCGGTGCTGCGCGGACCGCAGGGCACTTCAGTGATGGTGACGGCGCAGTTCATCGAGTTGCAGCGCGCGCTGCTGCCACTGCAGCTGACCATCAGCGAAGTGGCGATGGATGAGCGCCGGGCCTGGAAGCTGGTGCTGGAAAACGGTTTGGAACTGATGCTTGGCCGTAACGAACATCCGGCGCGGATGGAGCGCTTTGTACGCGCCTGGCCGCGCATTCTGGGGCCGCGCAGTGCCACGGTGGCGCGCATCGATTTGCGCTACACCAACGGCTTCGCAGTCTCGTTCCGGCAGTCGTAGGAGTTGGGAGGAACGCATGTCCAGAAAAGGTGAAAAAAATCTGATCGTCGCCCTTGATATCGGCACCTCCAAGGTGGTGGCCATCGTCGGCGAGATCACCACGGCGGGCGAGGTCGACATCATCGGCATCGGCTCGCATCCGTCGCGCGGCCTGAAGAAGGGTGTGGTGGTGAATATCGAATCGACGGTGCAGTCCATTCAGCGCGCTGTGGAAGAGGCTGAGCTGATGGCCGGCTGCCAGATCCACTCGGTCTATGCCGGCATAGCCGGTAGCCATATCCGTAGCCTGAATTCACACGGCATCGTCGCCATCCGCGACAAGGAAGTGACACAGAGCGACATGGAGCGGGTGATCGACGCGGCCCGGGCGGTGGCGATTCCGGCAGATCAGAAGATTCTGCACGTGTTGCCGCAGGAGTTCGTCATCGACACCCAGGAGGGCATCCGCGAACCCATCGGCATGTCCGGTGTGCGGCTGGAGGCCAAGGTGCATCTGGTCACTGGCGCGGTGAGCGCCGCACAGAACATCGTCAAGTGCGTGCGCCGCTGCGGCCTGGAGGTGGACGACATCATCCTGGAGCAGCTGGCCTCCAGCAACGCAGTGCTGTCCGACGACGAAAAGGAGCTGGGTGTGTGCCTGGTGGACATCGGTGGCGGCACCACCGACATCGCCGTGTTTACCGAGGGCGCCATCCGCCATACGGCGGTGATCCCCATCGCCGGTGACCAGGTGACCAACGACATCGCCGTGGCCCTGCGCACGCCGACCCAGCATGCCGAGGACATCAAGATCAAATACGGCTGCGCCCTGGCGCAGTTGGCCAGCGCCGACGAGACCATCGAAGTGCCCAGCGTGGGTGACCGTCCAGCGCGGCGCCTGGCGCGCCAGACCCTGGCCGATGTGGTGGAGCCGCGCTATGAGGAGCTGTTCACCCTGGTGCAAGCGGAATTGCGTCGCAGTGGTTTCGAGGATCTGTGTGCCGCCGGTGTGGTGCTCACCGGCGGTACCGCCAAGATGGAAGGTGTGGTGGATTTGGCGGAAGAGATTTTTCATATGCCGGTGCGGCTCGGTGTGCCGCAGGGCGTCAACGGGCTGGTGGATGTGGTACGCAATCCCATCTACTCCACCGGCGTGGGTTTGTTGTTGTTCGGGTTGCATAACCGCGGCGGCGGTGTGGCGTCGGAGCTGCACGGTGCCGGTGGTTTATCGCACGTGATCCAGCGGATGAAGAGCTGGTTCCAGGGGAATTTCTAAATTTCTGCCTCGTGGCAGGGCTCAACAGGGGAAGAGGAGGTACACCATGTTCGAACTGATGGATACGCAGGCGCAAAATGCCATTATCAAGGTGGTGGGTGTCGGTGGCGGCGGCGGTAATGCCGTGGAGCACATGCTGCTGCAGGATATTGACGGCGTCGATTTCATCTGCGCCAATACCGACGCCCAGGCGTTGAAGAAGTCCGGTGCCCGCACTGTGCTGCAGTTGGGCGGGGCCGTGACCAAGGGGCTGGGCGCTGGCGCCAACCCGGAGGTGGGTCGCCAGGCGGCCATCGAGGACCGTGATCGCATCGCCGAGGTGCTGGAAGGCGCCGACATGGTGTTCATCACCGCCGGCATGGGTGGCGGTACCGGTACTGGTGGTGCGCCCATCGTGGCCCAGGTGGCCAAGGATCTGGGTATCCTGACGGTGGCGGTGGTGACCAAGCCGTTCCCGTTCGAGGGCAAGAAGCGCATGACGGTGGCCGAGGAGGGTATCAAGGAGCTGAAGCAGTACGTCGATTCCCTGATCACCATCCCCAACGAGAAGCTGCTGTCGGTGCTGGGCAAGCAGATCAGTCTGCTCGATGCCTTCAAGGCGGCCAATGACGTGTTGCTGGGCGCGGTGCAGGGCATCGCCGAACTGATCACCCGCCCGGGCCTGATTAATGTCGACTTTGCCGATGTTCGTACGGTTATGTCGGAGATGGGCATGGCCATGATGGGCAGCGGCGTCGCTTCCGGCGAGGACCGCGCCCGCGTTGCCGCCCAGGCCGCCATCGCCAGCCCCCTGCTGGAGGACATCAATCTGTCCGGCGCCCGCGGTATCCTGGTGAACGTCACCGCCGGCCTGGACATGTCCATCGGCGAGTTCGAGGAGGTGGGCAATACCATCAAGGAATTCGCCTCCGAGAACGCCACGGTTGTGGTCGGTACCGTCATTGACCCCAATATGTCGGGTGAGCTGCGGGTTACCGTGGTGGCGACCGGCCTGGGCAACGGTGCCGCCGTGCAGGCGGAGCAGCCGGTACGCCTGGTGGTGAACCGCGCCAGCAACGGTGAGGTAGACTACGGCGTGCTGGAGCGTCCGACCGTGCTGCGCAACCAGCCGCCCAGCCAGGAGCGCTTCAACAAGGAGGCTGACGGCAGTCTGGATTATCTGGATATCCCGGCCTTCCTGCGCCGCCAGGCGGACTGACCGTACCTCCCCTGGGGGGAGGGGGGTATTTGTGAACCCGTTCGCTAGGAATGGGCATTGCCCTATGGTATAGTTTTGCCCAAGTTGGCGGTATAACCGCTTGTTGCAACAGGAAGTTTGGGCAGATTGGGAACGAAATGATACGGCAGAGAACCCTGAAAAACGTCATTCGCGCTACGGGCGTGGGTCTGCATACGGGCGAAAAGGTGTATCTCACCCTGCGCCCCGCCCCGGTGGATGCCGGTATCATTTTCCGTCGTGTCGATCTCAATCCGCCAGTTGAAATCGAGGCCAAGGCAGAGAATGTGGGCGACACCACCATGTCCACCACGCTCACCAAGGGCGATGTGCGCATCTCTACCGTGGAGCACATGCTGTCGGCGTTGGCCGGCCTCGGTATCGACAACGCCTATATCGATTTGAGCGCGCCGGAAGTGCCGATCATGGACGGCAGCGCCGGCCCGTTCGTGTTCCTCATTCAGTCTGCCGGCATCGTCGAGCAGGCTGCCTCCAAGCGCTTCATTCGCATCAAGCGTACCGTGCGCATCGAGGACGGTGATCGCTGGGTGCAGTTCGAACCGTTCGACGGCTTCAAGGTAGCGATGGAGATCGACTTCGATCATCCCGCCTTCCGCGGCCGCAGCCAGCTCTCCTGTATCGATTTTTCCACCACCTCCTTCGTCAAGGAAGTGAGCCGCGCCCGTACCTTTGGCTTCATGAGCCAGCTGGAGATGCTGCGCAGCCGCAATCTGGCCTTGGGCGGCAGTCTGGACAATGCCGTGGTGGTGGACGATTACCGCGTACTCAACGAGGATGGCCTGCGCTACGACGACGAGTTCGTCAAGCACAAGGTACTGGACGCCATCGGCGATCTGTACCTGTTGGGCTGCAGCCTGATCGGTGCCTTCAGTGGCCACAAATCCGGCCATGAACTGAACAATAAGTTGCTGCGTAAGCTGCTGGCGGAACAGGATGCCTGGGAACAGGTGACCTTTGATGACCCGCAGCAGGCACCGATCTCCTATATTCAGCCGGTGGTCGCGGTTTAATCGGCCGGTTTGTTGCGCGCCCGGCGCGCCAGACGTTTGAGGGCGCTGCGCAGGCCCGGATCGGAAAGCGTATCAGCGGTGCTGTCCAGAAGGGCGGCATTGTCGGCCGATAAAATGGCCGGTCGCGTCACGGGGGAGGCCGGTTGCGCCAGGGGGGAAACCCGGATATCGATGCCCTGCAGGTGTGTGAGGGATGGCGCCTTGTGCAGACAACGCAGCAGTTGTGGCACGAGATAGCGCAGGCGCGTCGCCCACGCGGCGGAGTCGGTGTGAATGACCAGCCGACCGTTGTTCAGATTCGCGACCCGGGTATGGGCGGCAGCCTCGGGGTCGAGGCAGGCCGCCAGTTGTGTGTCGAGTGATTGCAGCTGGCGCGCGTGTTCAAGTAGCCGGGCAGTCGTGCCGACACTTAATAGTAGGTGTAATAAGCGCGGTTTGGTCATGGGGCAAGTCTATAACATTTGAACGTTAACAACCCTGCTCAGGATGGGGTTCAGGCGACTGGATAGGGGACGATGAATATATTATTTATCTCCAGACAACTCGGATGCTCCAGTTGTGTCAGCGTCGGGCGACGCGGCATGGTGGCGTTGGCACTGGCCGTATTCTTGGTGATTCCCGCTTTGGCAGTGTACGGCGGTTATCGTATGGGTTTTTCCGATGCCAAGACGTCCGTCTTGGTGGCCGGTGGCTTGCAGGGTGAGCTGGATAGCCAGCGTCGTGCCATCGATGATGCCAAACGTACTGCTGAAGAGAACCTCAACGCCCTGGCCTTGCGCATGGGACAGATGCAGGCTCACGTGATGCGTCTGGATGCCATGGGGCAACGGCTGACCCGCATGGCGGGGCTGGAAGACGGCGAATTTAACTTTGAGAATCCCCCCGCCCTTGGCGGCCCCGAGAGCGCCTCCGTGCAGCAATCGATGCAGGTTCCCGATTTCATCGCTCTGCTGGATAACCTGTCGTTGCAGCTGCAGAATCGTGGCGATCAGTTGAGCGTGCTGGAAACCATGCTGCTCAATCGCAACCTGCAGGCTGAAGTATTGCCGGCGGGCCGCCCGGTGCGCAGCGGCTGGATCTCCTCGCCTTATGGCATCCGTACGGATCCGTTCAGCGGCCGTCTGGCCCATCACAATGGCATCGACTTTGCCGGTAAGGAGGGGGCCGAGGTGGTTGCCGTGGCCTCCGGTGTGGTCACCTGGTCCGGTACCCGTTTCGGTTACGGCAACCTGGTCGAGATCAATCACGGCAAAGGCTATGTCACCCGCTATGGCCACAACAAGTCCATATTGGTGAAGGTCGGCGACACCGTGAAAAAGGGCCAGACCTTGGCCACCATGGGTTCCACCGGTCGCTCTACCGGCCCCCATGTGCATTTTGAAGTACTGCGTAACGGTCGCGCCGTCGATCCGGCACGCTACGTCCAGGCCGTACGCTGATCCCTGTCTTCCGGCAGCCCTCGCTGCCGGATTCTCTCTTCCCCGCTACAGTCGTTTTCCGCTTTGCGCCATGGTTTGGGCCTTCCCGCCGGTGAGAAATACGGGCTGATTTGCGGTATCATCAGCGCTATTTCTTTCACGCAGAAAAGCAAGCGGTCCTATGGTCAGCAGATTTCTCAGCAAGATATTCGGCAGCCGTAATGAGCGGCTAATCAAGCGGTTGCGCAAGACAGTTGCTCAGATCAATGCCCTGGAGACAGGTCTGGAACAACTGTCCGACGAGGCCTTGCGCGGAAAAACGGCAGAGTTTCGTGCGCGCCTGGCCCAGGGCACGGCTCTGGATGATTTGCTGCCCGAGGCCTTCGCCGTGGTGCGCGAAGCCGGCAAGCGCGTGCTGGGTATGCGTCATTACGACGTGCAGCTTATCGGCGGCATGGTGTTGCACCAGGGCAAGATTGCCGAGATGCGTACCGGCGAAGGCAAGACCCTGGTGGCGACGCTGGCGGCCTATCTCAATGCGCTGCCCGGCAAGGGCGTGCATGTCATCACGGTGAACGATTATCTGGCCAGCCGCGACGCCGGCTGGATGGGCAAGCTGTATGCATTTCTCGGCATGACCACCGGCGTCATCGTCGGCAACATGTCACATGAAGACAAGCGCGCCGCTTATGCTGCCGACATCACCTATGGCACCAACAATGAGTTTGGCTTCGACTATCTGCGCGACAACATGGCCTTCAGCGTGGCGGAGAAGGTGCAGCGCGAACTGAATTTTGCCATCGTCGACGAAGTGGACTCGATCCTGATCGATGAGGCGCGTACACCGCTGATTATCTCCGGTCCGGCGGAAGACAGTTCCGCGCGCTATAAGCAGATCAATGCCCTGATTCCCAAGCTGCAGCGCCAGCTCGAAGAGGGCGCCGGTGGCGACTACAGCGTCGATGAAAAGGCACGCCAGGTGTACCTCACCGAGGAGGGGCACCAGCATGTGGAGGAGTTGATGTCCGCCAACGGACTACTGGCCGAGGGGGAGAGCCTGTACGATGCGGCCAACATCGGTCTGATGCATCACCTCAATGCCGCGCTGCGGGCCCACGCCCTTTATCAGCGCGATGTGGATTACATCGTCAAGGACGGCCAGATCGTCATCGTGGATGAGTTTACCGGCCGTACCATGCCGGGCCGACGTTGGTCCGACGGCCTGCACCAGGCGGTCGAGGCCAAGGAAGGGGTGCGCGTCCAGAACGAAAATCAGACCCTCGCCTCCATTACGTTCCAGAACTATTTCCGTCTCTACGACAAGCTGTCTGGCATGACCGGTACGGCAGATACCGAGGCGTTCGAGTTTCAGCAAATCTACGGCTTGGAGGTTGTCGTCATTCCCACCCATCGACCGATGGTGCGAGAAGATTTCGGCGACCTGATTTTCCTCACGGTCGAGGAAAAATTTGCCGCCATCATTCAGGACATCAAGGAGCGGCATGCCGCCGGGCAGCCGATTCTGGTGGGTACCACATCCATTGAAGCCTCCGAGATGCTGTCGCGCCAGCTCAAGGCGAGTGGCATCAAGCACGAAGTGCTCAATGCCAAACAGCATGAACGCGAAGCGGAGATCGTGGCTCAGGCGGGCCGTCCTGGCGCCGTGACTATCGCCACCAATATGGCTGGTCGTGGTACCGACATCGTATTGGGCGGCAATCTGCAGACGGAACTCGAAGCCCTGGGGGACGACGCCGCGCGGCAGGCAGCGCGCGAGGCATGGAACAAGCGGCACGAGGCGGTGGTTGCGGCAGGGGGGCTGCACATTATCGGCACCGAGCGGCATGAGTCTCGCCGCATCGATAACCAGCTGCGTGGCCGTTCCGGTCGCCAGGGTGATCCCGGCTCCACCCGCTTCTACCTGTCGCTACAGGACAACCTGATGCGCATCTTCGCTTCCGATCGTGTCGGGGCCCTGATGCAGCGCCTGGGCATGCAGCAGGGCGAGGCCATCGAGCACCCCTGGGTGAGCAAGGCGATTGAAAATGCGCAGCGCAAGGTCGAGGGACACAATTTCGATATTCGCAAGCAGTTGCTCGAATATGACGATGTTGCCAACGATCAGCGCAAGGTGATCTACGAGCAGCGCAATGAACTGATGGCCGCCGAGGACATCTCGGCGACGATCAATGTGCTGCGCAACGATGTGCTCAATGAGGCCATCAACGCCTATATCCCGCCGCAGAGCCTGGATGAGATGTGGGACGTGCCGGGACTGGAGGCCGCGCTGGAGCATGACTTCGGGCTGAAGTTCGATATTTCCGGCTGGCTCGCCGCCGACGCCAATCTGCATGAAGAGACGCTGCGGCAACGCATCATTGATGAGGCGGAGAAGCTCTATGCGGCCAAGGAAGAGCAGGCGGGCGCCGCCGTGCTGCGCCATTTCGAGAAGGCCGTGATGCTGCAGACGCTGGACAGTCATTGGAAGGAACACCTGGCGGCGATGGATTATCTGCGTCAGGGCATTCATCTGCGTGGCTACGCACAGAAGAATCCCAAGCAGGAGTACAAGCGCGAGGCTTTCGCACTGTTCAACCAGATGCTGGAGCGCATCAAGCAGGAAGTCGTCACCGTGTTGAGCAAGGTACAGGTGCGCGCCGAAGCCGATGTGGAGGCCGTGGAGCAGCAGCGCCGCAGCCAAGTGCCGATGGAATATCAGCATGCCGCAGTATCGGCCTTGCAGGATGATTCAGCATCCGGTGAAGACTCGGTCAAGCCGTTTGTGCGCGACGGCCGCAAGGTGGGGCGCAATGAGCCTTGTCCTTGTGGTTCGGGCAAGAAATACAAGCAGTGTCACGGGCGTATGGAATAAACAAGGAACAAATCATGGCCGTGGGTTTCGAGGGTTTGCCCCAATTGTTGCCGGTGCGCGGTTTTCGCATCGGCATCGCCTCGGCCGGCATCAAGAAGCCGGGCCGGCGTGATGTGGTAGTGATGGAATTGGCCGCGGGCGCCACGTGCGCCGGCATGTTTACCCGCAATGCCTTTTGTGCGGCCCCGGTGACGGTGGCCAAGCAGCATCTGGCCGCAGCGGCGCCGCGCTATTTCCTGGTCAATACCGGCAATGCCAATGCTGGCACCGGTAGGCAGGGTTTGGCCGACGCGCAGCAGAGTTGCGCCGCACTGGCTCAACTCGCCGGTTGCGACGGCGCTCAGGTACTGCCGTTCTCCACCGGCGTGATCGGTGAGCCCTTGCCGCTGGCGAAGATCACGGCCGTATTGCCGCAGGCCCTCGCCGGCTTGGGCGAAGACAACTGGGTGGATGCGGCGCACGGCATCATGACCACCGACACCGTCCCCAAGGGGTGTTCGCGCCGGCTTGCACTCAGCGGCGGTGAAATCGTCATCACAGGGATCGCCAAGGGTTCTGGCATGATTCGCCCCGACATGGCCACCATGCTGTCCTATATCGCCACCGACGCCAAGGTGGAACAGTCGGTTCTGCAACAGGTGCTCGATGGTGCTGTGCGCAGTTCGTTCAACCGCATCACCGTCGATGGTGATACCTCCACCAATGATGCCTGCATGCTGGTAGCGAGCGGCGCCTCCGGCGTAGCCGTGGCCGCTGGTTCCACTGACTTTGCCGCGCTCAGTCAGGCGGTGACCGAGGTGTGCGAGTTTTTGGCGCAGGCCATTGTGCGCGATGGCGAAGGCGCCACCAAGCTGATCACCATCGACGTGGTCAATGGCCGAAAGGTGCAGGAGTGTGAGCAGGTGGCGTTTACCATCGCGCACTCACCTTTGGTAAAGACCGCGTTTTTCGCATCGGACCCCAACTGGGGCCGTATCCTGGCGGCGGTGGGGCGCGCAGGGGTAACGGATCTGGATCTCGATGCGATTACGATCCACCTGGGCGATGTCTGCATCGTGCGTGATGGCGGCCGGGCCGCCGATTACACCGAGGAGCGTGGTGCGGCGGTGATGGCGCAGGCCGAAATCACCATCCGTGTCGATCTGCGGCGCGGCGGCGCGGCGGCGCGGGTATGGACCTGCGACTTCTCCTACGACTACGTCCGCATCAACGCCGAGTACCGCTCCTGATCCCGACTATTCATGTGGCTGTCGCAGCCATCGTCAACCAGGAGGGGCTGGTCCTCATCACCCGCCGTCCGCTCCATGTCCATCAAGGCGGGCGGTGGGAATTTCCCGGCGGCAAGGTCGAAGCCGGCGAAGATGTGCTGGCTGCCCTGGGGCGGGAACTGCATGAAGAGTTGGGGATCGACGTTCTGCAGGCTCGTCCGCTGATCCGTATCCCTCATCGCTATCCTGATCGTCAGGTGCTGCTCGATGTGTGGCGTGTCGACGACTTCGCCGGTCATGTCCATGGCCGCGAGGGACAGGCGCTGCGCTGGGTGACGGTCGGCGCACTTTCCGATTACGAGTTTCCTCCTCCCAACCGGCCGATCATTGCGGCCTTGCGTCTGCCCGATCGTTACCTCATTACGCCGGAGCCGGGTGGCCCGGACGACTGGCCGAGCTTTCTTGCTCATCTGGAACATAGCCTGCGGCGCGGAGTCCGCTTGGTACAACTGCGTGCCAAACAGTTAGCCAGTGCAGAGCTGCACCAGCTGACACCAAAGGTACGCGAGCTGTGCCGTCGCCATGGGGCGCGCGTACTGTTGAATGGCGCACCAGAGTTGGCACTGGCGCTCGGTATGGACGGTGTTCAATTGAGCAGCAAGGCCCTGATGCGCGTTGACCAGCGCCCGGCATTGCCCGCGGACATGCTGGTGGGGGCCTCATGTCATACGGCCGAGGAACTGGCACATGCCGGCGCCATTGCTGCCGATTTCGCATTGCTGTCGCCGGTGCAGGCGACGCAGAGCCATCCGGAAACCATACCGCTAGGCTGGGAGCGGTTCGCCCAATGGACCGATGAGTGTTGCATCCCGGTCTATGCCTTGGGCGGCATGACGGCAGAGGATATCCCGACGGCATGGCGGCATGGTGGGCAGGGCGTGGCGGCGATACGCGGCTTGTGGTGAGTGGCCGCTAGTGGTAGCAAAGCTAGAACCCATCGCAAAAAACGCGTCGTAGTTCCTCCCCCGCGAGCGGGGCGCTAGTCAGTGTGCAACGCCGTCTTCATCCTGCACCTGCAGTTGCGTGAATTCGGCGGGTTCGGCAGGGATGGCGTGACTACCATCGGCCCAGGCGCCGAGATCGATCAGGCGGCAACGCTCGCTGCAGAATGGCCGCCAGCGTTCCTCTGCCACCCAGCGTACCGGCTTGCCGCAGGTCGGGCATTTGATGACAGTCTGGTTCATAGCGCACAGCAGGTCAGGCGGAAGGATACATCCTCGCTTGCCTGCTTGGGCCGCTCATTGGGGTAGGGCTGCAGGAAACGGATGGCGAAGCGATGTTTGCCGCCACTGACTTCGGCGTAGTAGGGCAGTTCCGCCTGTAGTCCGATGCGCACCAACTGGAAGGGGACAGCGGGGTCGAGGGCATGCTGGTAGACACCGCTCTCTGCTACCGCCGTGGAGGGTTCGGCGCTGTTGCGGATAAGTTTCAGAATCAGTTCCACTGATTGGCGCACCGTATCCAGTGATCCCAACCAACGTTCGAGATCGGCGTGGCGCTGTTCGTGCGGCTGGTGCAGCCACTGGTGGTAAAGCGGCAGATCAAAATCGCAGGTGCCGCCGGGGATGCTGCTGCGTTGGCGGATGGCGTTGAGAAATTCGTTGTCGCGCAGCTCCTGGCCCAGTTGGCCTTCCATGTCGTGCAGCAGGCCGCGCAGCTTGTTGAGCCAGTGCAGGATGTTTTTCAGCTGCGTGTGATCAACACCGCTCTTCTCGGTCAGGCGGCCGAGGTTGACCGCATTGCGCTCCAGTTCCTTGATCAGTTCCGTCTTGAGATCGCCGCGACTGAATACGGTCAGGATATCCATCACATTGCCGAGTACGGCACGGGCATCCCAGACGGTGCTGCCGGACATGAAGTGCTTGATCTGGCGAAACAGGAATTCCAGACGCAGCAGGGTCCGCACACGCTCGTTCAGGGGATGTTCGTATGTGATGTATTTTTGCACGGTGCGTTATCAAATGGGCGCGGTATGCAGCCTACAAGCTACGACGCTGCGGCAAGCTGCAGGTATTTGCGGTGCAGTTGTTCCACCTGGCCTGCCAGTTGTTCCGGACCGGCATCATTGACCACGATGTCGTCGGCAGCAGCCAGTCGCTTTTCCCGAGAAATCTGCGCGGCAATTATAGCATGGACCTCTTCGGCCGGGCGCCCGTCGCGCTGCCGGGTGCGGCTGACCTGCAGCTCCGGCGGGGCGTCGACGACCAGAACACGGTCCACCAGGGATTGCCATCCCGTTTCGAGCAGGAGCGGTACCACCACGATGCAATAGGGACCATGCGCCTGGGCCATCAGTTCCAGGGTCCGGCTGCGGATGAGGGGGTGCAGAATATCTTCCAGTTGCTTGCGCTTGGCGGGATCGGCGAACACGATTCGGCGCAGGCGGGAGCGGTCAAGCATGTCGCCTGCCGCCATGACTTCAGGACCGAATAGGTCAGCTATGCGTTTTGTCGCTTCGGTGCCCGGGGCCGTCAACTCGTGGGCGAGGCGATCGGTATCGATGACGGGGACGCCACGCACGGCGAACAGTTCGGCCACCGTGCTCTTGCCGCTGCCGATGCCGCCGGTGAGGCCGATGCGCAGCATGGTCAGGCCGGTAGGGCGGCGCGCAGGTACCAGGCGGTCAGCTGCTCACCCCACAGCAGGGCAATCCAGCCGGCGATGGCCAGATAGGGGCCGAAAGGGATGGGGATGTTGCGGTCGCGGCCGCGGAACAAGATCAGGCTGAGGCCGATGACGGCCCCGACGGCCGACGAGAGCAGAATGATCAGCGGCAGACTCTGCCAGCCGAGCCAGGCGCCGAACAGGGCGAACAGCTTGAAGTCGCCATAGCCCATGCCTTCCTTGCCGGTGAGCAGGCGAAACAGATGATAGATAGACCACAGCGATAGATAGCCGGCCACTGCGCCGACGATGCTGGCATGCGCGTCGGTGTACAGATGGAACAGACTGAGCAGCAGGCCCAGCCAGAGCATCGGCAGGGTGATGCTGTCGGGCAATAGCTGCTTGTCGAAGTCGATGAAGCTGAGGGCAATCAGCGCCCAGGTCAGCAACACGGCAAACAGTGCCTGCCAGGTAAGGCCAAAGTGCAGCACCGTCACCATCGTCAGGATGGCGGTCAGCATCTCCACCAGCGGATAGCGCAGTGATATGTGGGCACCACAGGCACGGCAGCGTCCCCGCAACAGCAGATAGCTGAGGACAGGGATGTTGTCGAGGGCGCTCACCATGTGGCCGCAGTGCGGGCAGCGCGATCGGGGCAGCACCAGGTCGAAACGTTCGCCAGGCGCAGTCTCCTTGCCGGCCAGCACATCACAATCGCGGCGCCAGCCGCGCTCCATCATGACCGGCAGGCGGTAGATCACTACATTGAGGAAGCTGCCGACCACCAGCCCCACTACCAGCGCGACAGGGGCAAGCAGCAGCGGCTCCGCCATGGCGATAATCAGCGAATCAGTCATGCCAGATAAGCCGTTAGACAACTTGGCCCATCTTGAAGATTGGCAGGTACATGGCGACGACCAAACCACCGATGAGTACGCCGAGTACAGCCATGATAAGAGGTTCCATCAGGCTGCTCATGGCATCCACGGCATTATCAACTTCCTCTTCATAGAAATCGGCCACCTTGGAGAGCATGGTATCGATGGAGCCGGCTTCCTCACCGATGGCGACCATCTGGCAGACCATGTTGGGGAAGACGCCAGCCTGGGTCATCGCAACATTCAGTGATTGACCACCTGCTACTTCATCGCGCATTTTGAGAACGGCATTTCCATAGACTACGTTACCTACAGCGCCAGCTACGGACTCCATTGCTTCGACGAGTGGTACGCCAGCAGAAAACATGGTGGAGAGTGTTCTGGAGTAGCGCGCAATTGCTGCCTTGGTCAGAATATCGCCCACCACTGGTAATTTAAGTGCGAGGCGCTGCAACGACTCGTTGAAACGCTGGGATCGTTTTTTCGCCTGTCCAATGGCATAGCCAAACAAGCCGAGCCCACCAAAAATTGCCCACCACCACTCAACAAAGAACTCTGACATTGCGACAACCATCAAGGTCAGAGCGGGAAGGTCGGCTCCAAAGTTAGAAAACATCGATTTGAATTGGGGGATAACGAATATCAACAGGATCGCGGTGATAACAAAGGCCACAACCATAACGGCTGTTGGATAAAACATTGCTTTTTTAATCTTCGCTTTAATCGCCTCAGTTTTCTCCTTATATGTAGCTATTTTGTCTAGGAGAGAATCAAGAATACCTGCCTGCTCACCAGCGTGTACCAAGTTGCAGGTCAACGTGTCGAACTGATTTGGGTGTTTGCGAAGCGCTTCTGCAAGTGCCACACCGCCTTCCACATCGGCTTTGATGGCCAACACAAGATCGCGCATCGACGGATTTTCATGGCCGCGGCCGATAATCTCGAAGGCCTGTACCAGCGGTACGCCGGAAGACATCATGGTGGCAAGCTGGCGCGAAAAGATCGCGATGTCCTTGGGGACAATTTTCTTTTTACCGGCAGCGAATAGCGGCTTGGGTTTCTTGCGCACCTTGAGCGGGTTGATGCCCTGCCGGCGCAGTTCTGCCCTGGCCATATTATCGTTGGCGGCCTGCAGTTCGCCCTTGACACGTGTATTGCGCTTGTCGAGTCCTTCCCAGATATAGGTATCGGTTTTGCGCAGTGGTTCCTTGTCCTTGCTCGCCATGTTTAGTCCTTCGTCACGCGGTTGATTTCTTCCAGGCTGGTGAGGCCGGCCATGGCCTTGAGCAGGCCGGAGCGGCGCAGGTCGTTGATGCCTTCACGTTTCGCCTGCGCGGCAATCTCCATGGCGTTGGCGCCTTCCAGGATGCACTTTTGCATGGCCTCGGAGATGGGCATGACCTGATAGATACCGGTACGGCCCTTGTAGCCCAGGTTACACTGATCGCAGCCGACGGCCTTGTATAGGGTCACCCCCTTGGCCAAATCTTCTTCAGTGAAGCCTTCTTCGAGCAGCACGGCACGCGGCACATCGTCCACCGTCTTGCAGTTGTTGCACAACCGCCGCGCCAGGCGCTGGGCAATGATCAGCAACAGCGCCGAGGCGACGTTATAGGCAGGAATGCCCATATTGGCCAGGCGGGTGATGGTCTGGGGGGCATCGTTGGTGTGCAGGGTGGAGAGGACGAGGTGACCGGTTTGGGCGGCCTTGATGGCGATTTCACCGGTTTCCAGGTCGCGGATTTCACCCACCATCACGATATCGGGATCCTGGCGCAGGAAGGCGCGCAGGGCGGCGGCGAAGGTCAGGCCCACCTTGGGATTGACGTTGACCTGATTGATGCCGGGCAGGTTGATTTCCGCCGGGTCTTCGGCGGTGGAGATGTTGCGCTCCGCCGTGTTGAGGATGTTGAGGCCGGTATAGAGCGATACGGTCTTACCGGAACCGGTTGGACCGGTTACCAGAATCATGCCGTAGGGGCGGTTGAGCGCGTCCAGATAGGCCTGCTTCTGTTCCGGCTCATAGCCCAGCACGTCGATACCCAGCTTGGCGCTGGAGGGATCGAGAATACGCATCACGATCTTCTCGCCCCACAGGGTTGGGCAGGTGCTGACGCGGAAGTCGATGGCGCGGCTCTTGGAAATGGTCAGCTTGATGCGGCCGTCCTGCGGTATACGGCGCTCGGAGATATCCAGGCGGGACATGACCTTGATACGGGCGGAAATTTTCGAGGCCAGGGCGATGGGCGGGTTGGTGATTTCGCGCAGCATACCGTCCTGGCGGAAGCGCACGCGGTAGAACTTTTCATAGGGCTCGAAGTGGATATCGGAGGCACCGCGGTTGATGGCGTCGAGCAGTACCTTGTTGACGAAGCGCACCACCGGGGTGTCGTCGGCCTCAGAACCCACATCGCCGCCGGCCTCCTCCTCTTCGGAGGATATCTCCAGTCCCTCCAGATCGGCGTCGGACAGTTCAGAGAGGCCGGTGTCGGCAGACTCCAGAGCCTTTTCGATGATGCGGCTAAGCTTGTCCTCCTCGGCCAGGATGGCCTCGGTATTCATGCCGACATGGAATTTGATTTCGTCCAGGGCCGCCAGGTTGGTGGGGTCGGACACGGCGACGAACAGACGGTTGCCGCGCTTGAACAGGGGTAGCGCGCGGTGCGTGCGCACCAGTTTTTCTTCCACCAGCTTTATGACATCCGGGTCGATGTCCAGGGCGGTGATATCGACCAATGGCACGCCGAACTCATGGGCGCTCGCTGTGGCAATGTCTCGAGCATTAACCAAGCGCTGCTCGACGAGATAGCTGACGAATGGAATGCGTTTTTTGGTGGCCTGCTCAAAGGCCTTTTCGCCATCCGCCTCGGAAAGCAGGCCATCACGCACCAAGCGCCGGGCGACGCCGCTCATGGGCAGTTTACTTGTGGTCGTGGCCATGGGTTAGGTAACCAGTTATATGAGGAACCGCGTTACTTTAGCACAACTTATTGATGGCATTTCTACCGGAAGGAGGATCGTTTAGCCAGCTTGTGACTGAGTCCTCGGATGGTGTGGGATGGGAGCAAGTGGCAGGCCATAACCGAGGAAGTGAACTGTAATTCTTTATACAAAGAAAAGGGCGGGAAACCGAAGTCTCCCACCCTTACCTTGCTATAGGTCAGCCAGTCAAATGACACTGACCCTGCAAACCTAAAGGAAGAGACCGCCTAAGCGGTCTCTTCCTCGAACAACAGCCCTGAGTTACGGGCGGCAGTTGGACGGACGGTATTTAGCAACCAGCGAACCACCGGTGCAATCCCAAGCGATTGCATCAGTCGGGATGGTGCCCGCCACAAGTGCGGCACCACCGGAGGTCGGGGTCATGATAATGGTGCCACCACCAGCAGAGGCGGTGTAGGTGATGGTAATCTCGCCATTACCGGCATCTACGGCCACAGACGTAACATTGGCGGTTGCCGTCGGTGCCGTCCAGCCGGCGGTCAGGCTGGCATTGCCGGCAGAGGCGTTTTCAGAGACCGTGGTCTTGGCGGCGGCAGCCATGCTCAGGCCCTCAGTAACGCGGGCACGTACGGTGTAGTCCTGGTAGGCAGGGATGGCCACAGCGGCCAGGATGCCGATGATTGCGACCACGATCATCAGTTCGATAAGGGTAAAGCCGGCTTGCTTCTGCATGATTCTCTCCTTTTGTGGAACAACTTCCCGAATGTGGGATGAATAACTCCGCGATTATTTAAGCATTCTGCGTGCCAGCGCTACAAGCGGGGAAAGTGTGACTGGGTTCGCAGGTTTGCGGGTGTTTGAGCCTCGGGCAGCGCCGGGATAAAAGCGGGGTTGACGCCATTTGTCATAAAGTGACGATTATTGTCACTTTGATGGCGGGTATGCGGTCAAGGAGCGACATGGGTGGGGATGCTGTGTTCGGCAAAGCGGGGGGCGGTACCCATCAGCCCAATCCCAGTTTCTGCAGGCGGTAGCGCAGGACGCGGAAGGAGATGCCGAGCAGTTTGGCGGCGGCGGTCTTGTTGTAGCGGGTCTGCTCCAGGGCCTTGAGGATGGTTTCTTTTTCGATGGCGTCGAGCAGTGGGTCCAGGGGCTGGGGGGATGACGGGGTATCCCCCGGCAGAGCCGGATTCCCGCGGGCTGGCGGCTCGGAGGCAACGGTTGCGGGTGCGGGGCGCGGAGCGGGCAGGCGCAGGTCTGCGGCGCGGATGGTGTTGTCCTCGCACAGGGTCATGGCCCGTTCCAGGATGTTTTCCAGTTCACGCACGTTGCCGGGGAAGGGGTAGCACTGGAGGGCTTGCAGTGCGTCCGGTTCCAGCCGGGGCAGGGGGCAATGCCAGGCGCCGGCGAGGCGTTGCAGCATGCGCTCCACCAGCTGGGGTATGTCTTCCGGGCGCTCACGCAGGGCCGGCAGGCGCAGTTCGATGACGTTGATGCGGTAATACAGGTCTTCGCGGAAGCATCCCTCGCGCACCAGGGCGCCGAGGTCCTTGTGGGTGGCGGAGAGGATGCGCACGTCGATGTGGGTTTCCTGCTGGGCGCCCACCGGACGCACGGCCTTTTCCTGGATGGCGCGCAGCAGCTTGACCTGCATGTGCAGCGGCAGGTCGGCCACCTCGTCGAGGAACAGGGTGCCGCCATGGGCGGTCTGGAACAGGCCTTCCTTGTCGCTGACGGCGCCGGTGAAGCTGCCTTTCTTGTGGCCGAACAGCTCGCTTTCCATCAGTTCGGTGGGGATGGCGCCGCAGTTGACCGGGACGAAGGGGGCCTCGGCGCGCGGACCCTGGGCGTGGATCATGCGTGCGGCCAGCTCCTTGCCGGTGCCCGATTCGCCGCTGATGTAGACCGGGGCCTGGCTGCGCGCCAGCTTGGTGATGGTGGCGCGTACCGCCTGCATCGGCGGTGAGTCGCCCAGCAGTTCCAGGCGAGTGGGGTCGCTGGCCTGGGGGGCAGACTGGGCGGAGACGCGCAGCGCTGTGTGTACCAGCTCACGCAGCACCTGCAGCTCTACCGGTTTGGTGACGAAATCGAAGGCCCCGGCCTTGAGGGCCTCGATGGCGGTGGGCATGCTGCCGTGGGCGGTGATGACCGCCACCGGCAGGGCGGGGTGTTCACGCTGGATATGGCGCACCAGGTCGATGCCGTCGCCGTCGGGCAGGCGCATGTCGGTGAGACAGAACTGGAACGGGCGCTGGTCCAGCAGGCGTTTGGCTTCGGCCAGGTTGGCGGCAGTACAGGTGTCCACGCCCATGCGGGCGAGGGTCAGGTCGAGCAGCTCGCGGATGTCCGGCTCGTCATCGACTACCAGGGCGCTGGGGCGGGTCGGTTTGCTCATCGGGCAAATAGTAGCCGGAAGCGGGCGCCGCCGTCAGGCGGCGGCAGGCACAGCAGGCGGGCACGGTTGCTCTCGGCCAGTTCCCGCGCCAGGTAGAGGCCGAGGCCGGTGCCCTTGCCCTCAGTGGTGAAGAAGGGTTCGAACAGGTGTTCGGCCACTTCTGGCGGGATACCGGGGCCGTGGTCGCGCACATCCAGCCAGGTATCGTCGCCATTGCGGCCGGCGTGCAGCTCCACCTTGGGCGCCGGGGCGGCGGCGGCGTGGCGCAGGCCATTCAGGGTGAGGTTCCAGACGATCTGGTGCAGCTGTACCGGGTCAAACTGTGCGGTGATCTTGTCATCCACCACTACCAGACGGATATCCCCCGGCTGGCAGGTGGCGTGGCGCTGGAACTCCTCCACGAAGCGCTGCAGCCAGGGCGCCAGTTCGATGGGCTCCGGGCGCGCACGTTCGCGCCGTCCCAGGTGCAGCACGCTTTCGATGATGGCGTTGATGCGTTTGGACTGTTCCAGAATGATGCGCAGCAGCCGCTTGTCGGCGGTCTCCAGCGCCGGCGACTCTTCCAGCAGCTCGCCGGCATGGCTGATGGCTCCCAGCGGGTTGCGGATTTCATGGGCGATGCTGGCAGTGAGGCGGCCCAGGGAGGCCAGCTTGAGTTGCTGGGCCTGCTGGCTGGCACCGCTGGCATCCTCCAGAAAGATCAGATTGTCCGCGCCGCTGCCGATGGGCATGAAATGGGGCAGCACCTTCAGTCCGCTCTGGGTCACCTCCAGCAGGTCCGCATCCTGCCGCTCGCCGGTGCGCCAGGCCTGTAACTGCCTTTGCAGTGCCGGCATCACGCGCTCCAGCGGATCGCCGGCGACCGGACGGGTGCCCAGCCCGAGCAACTGGCGGGCGGTGGCGTTGATGAGGCGGATCTGGCCGGCGGCATCGGTGACCAGCACGCCGGTCTGCATGTGTTGAATGACGTAGTCGGTGAGCTGGGCCATGTTGGCCAGGTCGATGCCGCGCTGGCGCGCCAGTTTTTCGCTGGCGCGGATGCGCCGCGCCAGGGTGTGGGCCAGGGCGGCGGTGGCGAACAGGGTCGCGCCCAGCATGCCGGCCTGGGGATAGCTGATGGCCTCGCGCGCGATGTGGGCCGGCGCGGTGAGCAGGAGAAAGCTCTGCTCCACCAGGACGGCGAGGGAGGCCAGGGCGGCGAACAGGATGGCGGTACGGCCGACGCTGAGCATGCCGGCCACGGCGACGCTGACCACCAGCAGCATGCCCAGGCCGCTGCCGATGCCACCGCTGGCGTGCATCAAGAGGGTGATGCAGACGATATCGGTGAAGGTGTGCAGATCCACCAGGGTGTTGAATGGCAGCAGGCGGGTACGCACGGCCATGCCGGCGAGGAAGGCGGCGGCCAGATAGATATAGATGACACTGGTGTACAGGGTGGGGGCGAGGCTGCCGAAGGGTTCCGGGGTCCACCCCAACAGGTGCAGGATGACCAGCAGTCCGGTGAGCAGCAGGCGATAGATGGCGAAATAGCCCAGGGGCGTCCAGTGCACGCTGTCATGCAGGCGCTCCGCTTCGTCGCCGGTGGCCGCGGGGCTGTTCAGCAGGGGGCTGGCCATCGGTTCACGGGCGCTGGGCGTCGCGGTGCTCCGGGCTGCAGAAGGTCTGGTCACCGCTGCGCAGCGCCTGCGATTCGGGCACGTGCACGCCGCAATAGGCGCATTTGACCATGCGTTCCTGTGACCGCGACGCGGAGCCGGAGCGGGGCTGGTTCTTGCCTGCCAGCCAGCGTTTGAACAGTACGAAGGCCAGCCAGATGACGGCGGCGATGACGAGGAGGCGGATCAGATTCATGACGGCTACCGGGAATGGCGATGGGGCATCTTAGCAAAATTGTTTACGGTTCCCACGTTCCGCACGGGAACGACAACAGGCGAGCACCTGGGCGGCGTTCCAACTTGGGCGCATTTCCTCCACAATAGCCGCTTTCCCCAATTCCCCGGGATAGACCACGCATGAATCTGCACGAATACCAGGCAAAAGAATTGTTTGCCCGCTATGGCATTGCGGTGCCGCAGGGGCGGGTGGTGGCCAGTGTCGGCGAGGCCGAGCGCGCCATGCAGGCAGTGGGTGGTGCGCGCTGGGTGGTGAAGGCCCAGGTGCATGCCGGCGGCCGCGGCAAGGCCGGTGGCGTCAAGCTGGCGGATGGCGCCGAGGCAGTGCAGCAGGCGGTCAACGGTCTGCTCGGCAGCCGCCTGGTGACCCATCAGAGCGGGCCGGAGGGCCAGCCGGTAAACCAGGTATTGATCGAGCCCACCTGCGACATCGCCCGCGAGCTGTACCTGGGCATGGTGGTGGACCGCGCGCGTCAGCGCGTGGTGTTCATGGCCTCCAGCGCCGGCGGCATGGACATCGAAGAGGTGGCGGCCAGGACGCCAGAGAAGATCCTCACCGTGGCGGTGGAGCCGGTGGCGGGGCTGCAGCCCTATCAGTGCCGCCAGGTGGCCTTCGGCCTCGGCCTCGAAGGCGACCAGATCAAACAGCTTGGCGTGATCATGTCCGGGCTGTACCGCCTGTTCACCGAATGCGACGCCTCATTGCTGGAGATCAACCCGCTGGTGGTGACCGGAGACGGCCGCCTGATGGCGCTGGATGGCAAACTCAATCTGGACGAAAACGCCCTCTATCGCCAGCCGGCGCTGTGTGAGTTGCGCGATGCCTCGCAGGAAGACGAGCGCGAGTACCGCGCCCAGCAGCACGGTCTCAACTACGTGCGCCTGGACGGCAGCATCGGCTGTATGGTGAACGGCGCCGGACTGGCCATGGCCACCATGGACCTGATCAAGCTGCACGGCGGTGAGCCCGCCAACTTCCTCGACGTAGGCGGCGGCACCAATGCCGACAAGGTGGCGGAGGCGTTCAAGCTGATCCTGTCCGACGCCAAGGTGAAGGCGATCCTGGTGAACATCTTCGGCGGCATCGTGCGCTGCGACCTCATCGCCGAGGGCATCATCAAGGCGGTGCGCGAGGTGGGCATCCACATCCCGGTGGTGGTGCGCCTGGAAGGGACCAACGTGGAACTGGGCCGCAAGATGCTGGCCGAGAGCGGGCTGGCCATCACGGCGGCCGATGATTTGACCGGCGCGGCACAGAAGGTCGTGGCCGCGGTGCGAGGTGCATAAATGGCCATCTTGATCGACAAGGACACCCGCGTGATCTGCCAGGGCTACACCGGCAAGCAGGGCACCTTCCACTCCGAGCAGGCCATCGCCTACGGCACCAACCTGGTCGGCGGCGTGACGCCGGGCAAGGGCGGCACGAAACATCTGGACCGCCCGGTATTCAATACAGTACATGATGCGGTGCGCGAGACCGGCGCCAATGCCACCATGATCTACGTGCCGGCGCCGTTCGCCGCCGACGCGATCCTGGAGGCCGCCGACGCCGGCATCGAGGTGATCGCCTGCATCACCGAGGGTATTCCGGTGCTGGACATGCTGAAGGTGAAGGCGGCGCTGAAGAACACCGAGGCACGCCTCATCGGCCCCAATTGCCCCGGCGTCATCACCCCGGGCGAGTGCAAGATCGGCATCATGCCGGGCGCCATTCATAAGAAGGGCAAGATCGGCATCGTGTCCCGCTCGGGCACGTTGACCTACGAGGCGGTGCACCAGACCACCGCTGCCGGCCTCGGCCAGTCCACCTGCGTCGGCATCGGCGGTGACCCGATCCACGGCATGAACTTCATCGACGTGCTGTGCCTGTTCGAGAACGACCCGCAGACCGAGGGCATCATCATGGTGGGCGAGATCGGTGGCACGGCGGAGGAAGAGGCCGCGGCCTTCATCAAGAAGCACGTCAGCAAGCCGGTGGTGGCCTACATCGCCGGCGTCACCGCGCCCAAGGGCAAGCGCATGGGTCACGCCGGCGCCATCATCGCCGGCGGCAAGGGCACGGCGGAAGAGAAATTCGCCGCCCTGGAAGCGGCGGGTGTGCATGTGGTGCGTTCGCCGGCGGAGATGGGCGCGCGCATGGCGGCGGTGTTGAAGTAGCGCTGGATTTGTTGTTATGACCACCCTCCGCATCGCGCTGGCGCAGATCAATCCACTGGTCGGCGACATCGATGGCAATGCCGCGCGCATCATCGCCGTGGCGGAGCGGGCGCGCGATGAGTTGCATGCCGCTGCGGTGCTGTTTCCCGAGCTGTGCCTGACCGGCTATCCGCCGGAGGACCTGCTGTTGCGTCCCGGCCTGCACGTGCGCGTGCTGCGCGCGCTGGAGGAGGTGAGGCGGCGGGTGAGTGGTATTACGCTGGTGTTCGGTCTGCCGCAGCAGGCCGCCGGCGGGTTGTTCAATGCGGCGGTGGCGCTGCGCGATGGCCAGCTGCTCGGCTGTTATCACAAGCAGCACCTGCCCAATTATTCCGTGTTCGACGAGAAGCGCTATTTCGCCGCCGGCAACGAGCCGTGCCTGGTGGCCATTAATGGCGTCTCTGTCGGCATCACCATCTGCGAGGACGTGTGGCATCCGGGGCCGGTGGCCCAGGCGGTGGCCGCCGGGGCACGGCTGATCCTCAATCTCAATGCCTCGCCGTTCCACATCAACAAGGGGCGCGAGCGCGAAGAAGTGGTGCGCGCACGCATCAGCGAGAACGGCGTGCCCCTGGTCTACGTCAATCAGGTGGGCGGCCAGGACGAGCTGGTGTTCGACGGCGAGTCCTTCGTGATGGACGAAATGGGGGAAGTCATCTTGCGCGCCCCGGCCTGGCAGGAAGGAATGTGGCTGGCCGAATTCGAGGTGAGCGACGAGGCGGTGCGCCCGCTGCCCGCGGCCGTGGAGCCGGTGCAATCCATCGAGGCCAGTGTGTACGGTGCGCTGGTGTGCGGCGTGCGCGACTACATCGAAAAGAACGGCTTTCGTGGTGTGGTGCTCGGCCTGTCCGGTGGTATCGACTCGGCGCTGACCCTGGCGGTGGCGGTGGATGCCATCGGCGCAGCACGGGTGGAGGCGGTGATGATGCCGTCGCGCTATACCGCCGATATGAGCGTGGAGGACGCGGCGGCAGAGGCGCATATCCTCGGTGTGGACTATCGCGTCATCACCATCGAGCCCTTGTTCAATGCCTTTCTCGACAGCCTGCGCGAGGAGTTTGCCGGCACCACGCCGGACACCACGGAGGAGAATCTGCAGGCGCGCTGTCGTGGCGTGCTGCTGATGGCCATCTCCAACAAGAAGCGCAAGATCGTGCTCACCACCGGCAACAAGAGCGAAATGGCGGTGGGCTACGCCACGCTGTACGGTGACATGGCCGGCGGCTTCGATGTGTTGAAGGACGTGCCCAAGACCCTGGTGTTCCGCCTGGCCGCATATCGCAATACCCTCAGCCCCGTGATCCCGCAGCGTGTCATCGATCGGCCGCCTTCGGCGGAACTGGCGCCGGATCAGAAGGATACCGATTCACTACCGCCCTATGATGTCCTCGATGCGATCCTGGAACGCTATGTGGAACTGGATCAGTGTCTGGAGGATATTGCCGCCGCCGGTTACGATGAGGCCACCGTGCGCCGCGTCATCCGCCTGGTGGATCGCAACGAGTACAAGCGGCGCCAGGCGGCGCCGGGGGTGCGCATCACGCGGCGGGCGTTCGGCCGGGATCGGCGTTATCCGATCACCTCGGGATTTGGCAAGTGACAGTGGTTTGACAGGCCTGTAAGGAGCGCGGCAGAGCCGCTCCTGCATAAGGGAGAAAAACATGAAAAAAGTTGAAGCGATCATCAAGCCGTTCAAGTTGGACGACGTGCGTGAGGCCCTGTCCGACATCGGCGTGGCTGGCATGACCGCCACCGAGGTGAAGGGCTTCGGTCGGCAGAAGGGGCACACCGAGCTGTACCGCGGTGCCGAATACGTGGTGGATTTTCTGCCCAAGGTGAAGATTGAGCTGGTGGTCAACGACGATCAGGTGGAGCCTTGCATCGAGGCCATCACCAAGGCAGCGCGTACCGGCAAGATCGGCGACGGCAAGATCTTCGTCACCAGCGTCGAACGTGTGGTACGCATCCGCACCGGCGAGGAAGGCCCGGACGCGGTTTGACAGGCTTCTCGCCGCAAAGGACGCTATGTCCTTTGCGGCGCGGGTGTTCAGTGCTGGGTCACTACCTCGGTGAGGTGGCGGCGCGGGGTCGGTTCGGGCAGTTCGGCCGGGTAGCCGACGGTGAGCAGGGCGATGGGCTGCAGGCCCGGGTCGAGTTTGAGCAGGCGGGTAACCGCGGCCTCGTCGAACTGGCCGACCCAGGTGGAGCCGAGGCCGGCGGCGGCAGCGGCGAGCTGGGCGTAGGTGGCTGCGATGGTGGCGTCCTGCAGGGCGTACAGCTGGCGGCCGCGTTCGCCGTACTTGGCGGCGGCGCGTTCGCCGTGGCTACTGAACACCAGGGTTACCGGTGCCTCGGCGATGAAGCCCTGGCCGGCGGCGGCATCCACCAGCGCACGGCGCAGGGTCGCGTCGGTGACCACGTCGATGTGGTAGGACTGCAAATCACCGGCGGAGGGGGCGGCGCAGGCCATTTCCAGGATGGCGTGCAGCTTTCCCGGCTCCACGGCCATGTCGCTGCGGAATTTGCGCACCGAGTGACGGTGGCGCACGGTTTCGAAGAAGTCCCACATCGCTGTTGCCTCCTCTTGTTGTTGTTCCCAGACTTTGACGGTTACGCGGGGTCTCGCCCCGGCAGCATGCTCAGGGTGCCAGCTGCGCAGCGCGTTCCGGGTGGTTCTTTTCCAGCACGCGATAGGTGGCGTCGGCCAGATCGGTCATCTCCATTTCCCGATAGGCGCGCACCATCACTTCCAGCGCGTCGGGCACCGACGGCGTACGCTCGTAGTTTTCCAGCACGTATTTGCCGCGGTTGGCGGCGGCCAGCGGGGCGCCGCGGCGCAGGTAGTAGTCGGCCACGATGATTTCATAGCGCGCCAGGTTGTTGCGCAGGTAGGTCATGCGCTGCACGGCATCCTGGCTGTAGCGGCTCTGCGGGAAGCGCTGCACCAGCTCGCTGAAGTAGCGGAATGACTCGCGGGCGGCGGTGGGGTCGCGCTGGGCACCGTCCTGGGGGAAGAAGCGTTCCAGGAAATTGCGCCCCGCGTCGAAACTGGCCAGGCCGCGCATGTAATAGGCATAATCCACGTTCGGATGGCGCGGGTGCAGGCGGATGAAACGGTCGGCGGCGGCGATGGCGGCCTCCGGCTCACCGGCCTTGTAGTGGGCGTAGGCGGTTTCCAGCTGGGCCTGCTGGGTGTAGCGGCCATAGGGAAAGCGGGCCTCCAGCCGGCCATACAGCTTGATGGCCTTTTCATAGTCGCTGTCGTTGAGCGCTTCTTTGGCGGCGTTGTACAGCTGGCTGGCATCCCAGCCGGCGGTTTCGTCGTGTTCCCTGAAGATGGAGCAACCCGTACTGGCGAGCACGAGCAGGATGATGGCCAAGAGGCGACCTGCAGTAAGCATAGAAATCTGTTCCTGAAGCGGCATGTGCCGCGCAGTATATCCCGAATGTGTCCCGGCACGAAGGCGAGTTATGACAAGCAAGAGTTATGTTCTGGAAGTGCCGCCCGAGCTGGCCGGCCAGCGCCTGGACCAGGCCCTGGCCGCGATGTTGCCGGATTTTTCCCGTGCCCGCCTGAGCCAGTGGGTCAAGGAGGGCAAGGCCCTGGTGGACGGCCGGGTGTGCAAGCCCAAGGACATGGTGGTGGGGGGCGAGCGCATCGCCCTGGAGGCGGTGGTCGAAGCCGATGAGCGCCATCAGGGCGAGCCCATCCCCCTCCATATCGTCTATGAGGACGCGGCCCTCATCGTGCTCAACAAGCCGGCGGGGCTGGTGGTGCATCCGGCGGCCGGCAACCCGGCGGGGACCCTGCTCAATGCCCTGCTGCATCACGCGCCGGAGCTGGCCCAGGTGCCGCGCGCCGGCATCGTGCATCGCCTGGACAAGGAGACATCCGGCCTCTTGGTGGTGGCGCGCACCCTGGAGGCGCAGAACGCCCTGGTGCAGGCCTTGCAGGCGCGCGAATTCACCCGCGAGTACGACACGGTGGTGATGGGCGAGATGACCGGCGGCGGCACGGTGGACGCCCCGATCGGCCGCCATCCGGTGGAGCGCAAGCGCCAGGCCATCGTCGCCTCGGGCAAGCCGGCGGTGACCCACTACCGCCTGGTGGAGCGCTTTCGTGCCCACACCCGCCTGGCGGTGAAACTGGAGACCGGCCGCACCCACCAGATCCGCGTGCACATGGCCCACATCCATCACCCTATCGTCGGTGATCAGGTTTACGGTGGCCGCCTGCGCCTGCCGGCCGGTTGCAGCGAGGCGCTGCGTACCATGCTGCACGGCTTCAAACGCCAGGCCCTGCACGCCATGCGCCTCGGCCTGGTGCATCCGAGCAGCGGCGAGTACATGGAGTGGAGTGTGCCGGCGCCGGAGGACATGCAGGCGCTGATAGCTGTGCTGCGCGAGGATGCCACCAACGCCTAGGGCGTCAGTGGAGCGCCGCCTATGGATCTAATCCTGCCCGATTGGCCCGCACCACCCAACGTCCATGCCTGCGCCAGCACGCGTGACGGTGGCGTGAGCCTTGGGCCCTATGCCAGCCTCAACCTGGGCGACCACGTGGGCGATGACCCGGCGGCGGTGGCGGAGAATCGCGCCCGCCTGTGCCGGGCGCTGGCCCTGCCGACGGAACCCTTGTGGCTCACCCAGGTGCACGGCATCGCCGTGGCGGAGGGGCAGGGGGGCTGCGCCGATGCCAGCGTAGCCTTCGGACCCGGCACCGTCTGCGCGGTCATGACCGCCGACTGCCTGCCCTTGTTGCTGTGCGACCGCACCGGTACCCGGGTGGCGGCGGTGCATGCCGGCTGGCGCGGCCTGCTGGCCGGGGTGATCGAGGCGGCGGTGGCGCGTTTGGATGTATCCGGGCCAGAACTTCTGGCGTGGTTGGGGCCGGCGATCGGGCCTGATGCCTTTGAAGTGGGTGAGGAGGTGCGCACTGCCTTCGTGGCGGAGGATGCCGCCGCGGCAGCGGCTTTCAAGCCCTCACCGGGCGGACGCTGGCTGGCGGACCTCTATGCCCTGGCGCGGCTGCGCCTGGCGCGCTGCGGCGTATCCGCGGTGTACGGCGGCGATCTGTGCACCTACAGCGATGCGGCGCGTTTTTATTCCTTCCGCCGCGACGGTGTCACCGGCCGCATGGCGAGTCTGATCTGGCTTGCGGTATGATGCCGCACCCCTCCTGGATTTGAACGAACAGCATGACGCTCCTGGTCTGGATCATCGTTTTTTCCCTCATCGGCGGTCTGCTCAGCGTGCTGGCGGCGGGTCTGTTCCTGCTGTTGCCGGAACAGCGCCGGGCGCGCCTGCTGCCCCATGCGGTGAGCTTCGCCATCGGCGCCCTGCTCGGCGCGGCCTTTCTCGCCCTGCTGCCCCACGCCATCGAAGGCGAGGGCGTGACCGATGTGCATCACATCACCATGACGGTGCTGTTCGGCATCCTCGGTTTCTTCCTGCTGGAGAAAATGGTGCTGTGGCGCCACTGTCACAGCAACCACTGCGAGGCGCACGGCATCGAACATGTGCACAACCGTGAGGCCGCCGCCGGCCACCTGATCCTCATCGGTGACGGCATCCACAACTTTGTCGACGGTATTCTCATCGCCGCCGCCTTTCTCACCGACATCCACCTCGGTGTGGTCACCGCCCTGGCAGTGGCCGCCCATGAGATCCCGCAGGAGGTGGGCGATTTCGCCATCCTGTTGCACAGCGGCTTCAGCCGCGCCCGCGCCCTGGTGTTCAACCTGCTGTCCAGCCTGACCACCGTGGTGGGTGCGTTGCTGGCCTATGTCAGCCTGAGCGGCCTGGAACAGGTGGTGCCCTATGTCCTGGCCATCGCCGCCGCCAGTTTCATCTACATCGCCGTGGCCGACCTGATCCCCGGCCTGCACCGCCGCCTGCACATCGAGGCCACGGCGCAGCAGCTGGCCCTGATCGGCGCTGGCGTGGCGGTGATCTTCATCGCCCATTCCACCCTGCATTGAGAGACGGAGCGACATCATGAATCACTGGTACATGCTGACCCTGGTGGGCAAGGATCGGCCCGGTATCGTGGCCAAGGTCACGGCGGCGCTGTACGACGGCGGCTGCAACCTGGGCGAGGCCTCCATGATGCGCCTGGGTGGCAACTTCACCATCATGCTGATGGTGGACTTCGAACGTTCCAGCAAGGCGCTCACCGATCTCATCAGCCCGGTGGCCGAATCCCTCGATCTGCATCTGCACCTGGATCGCATCGAGGGCAAGCTGCACCAGCACGTGGAACCGGACGTGCGCATCACCGTCTATGGCGCCGACCGGGCCGGCATCGTGGCCAAGGTCACTGCCGCTCTGGCCGAGGCCGGGCTCAACATCACCGATCTGGAATCCATGGTGGGCGGCAGCGAGGACAAGCCCATCTATGTGATGCAGATCGAAGGCACGGCGGCCGAAGGTATTGAATCCCTGCAGGCGGCGGTGGACGTGATCCGCAAGGACGGCGTGGAGGCCCATCTGGAACCGATCGAAACGATGATCGGCTGAACGGTGCTCCATGGCGATTCTTGAAATCCTCACCTACCCGGATGAGCGGCTGAAGCAGGAGTCCCAGCCGGTCGCCCAGTTCGACGACGAGCTGCGCGCCTTTCTCGCCGATCTGGAACAGACCATGCTGGCCGGTCCCGGCGGCGTCGGCATCGCCGCGCCGCAGGTGGGCCGCTTCCAGCGCATCGTCATCGTCGACTGCTCGCGCACGCGCAAGCCGGTGCCCAATCACGGTCGTCTGTTCATCATCAACCCGGAGATCACCGCCTGGGAGGGCATGGCCAGCGGCCGCGAGGGCTGCATGTCGGTGCCCGACTACACCGGCAACGTGATCCGTGCTGAAAAGATTTCCCTGTCCTACCACGATGCCCACGGCAACCCGCAGCAGCTGGACGCCGAGGGCTACGAGGCGCGCGCTATCCAGCACGAAATCGATCACCTCGACGGCCTGCTGTTCCTCGACCGCCTGGTGAGCCGGCGCAACGACCTGTTCCGGCGCAAGGTGTATCAGGACAAGCCCACGAGCTAGCCACTGCGTGCACGGAGGACACTGCGCATGATGTTCGTCTCCGTGGCCCTGGTGCTGCTGGTGGTTCTGCCCGGTGTCTGGCTGTGGCGTCTCGGCGGGCGTTACAACGAGGCGGATTGGGGCACATGCATTGCCAATCGTATCGATGGCCTCAATCGCCTGTTCTGCCGCCGCTTCCACCGCTTGTCCGCCGCTTGCCTGCCGCTGCCGGAGTCCGGTCCGGCGTTGGTGGTCGCCAACCACGTCTCCGGCCTCGATCCGCTGCTGCTCATTGCCGCCAGCCGCAGACCCTTGCGTTTCATCATCGCCGCCGAGCAGTACCACCGCTTCGGTTTGCACTGGCTGTTCCGCCTGGCCGGCTGTATCCCGGTGGACCGCTCCGGCCGCCCCGAGCGCGCCTTCCGCGAGGCGCTCAAGGCGCTGGCCGAGGGCCAGGTGGTGGCGCTGTTTCCCCACGGCACCATCCACCTCGACAGTGAACCGCCCTTGCCGCTGAAGCGCGGCGTGGCGCGGCTGGCGCAATTGGCTGATTGCCCGGTCTATCCGGTACGGCTGGAGGGCGTCAAGGGTGAGGGGCAGGTGGTACTGGCCGCCTTCCGCCGTGGCAACCCGCGCCTCACCAGCCATGCCCCGGTCAATTGCCACCGGCTCAGCGACGGCGACTGCCTGCGCTACATTTCCGAATACATCGAGCCGCACCGTAAACAACCTTGAGTCCGCAAATGAACGCGAATGAACGCGAATCAGATTGCGGATCAAGGCGGTGAGGTAGCCGTGTCGCTTTACTCACCGGATGGGCTGGCCACCTTTTGCAACACTATGGATATTTGCATCCATTCGCGTTCATTTGCGGACTGGCTGTGGTTTAAGTCCTTCATTTGATACCCCCTTGAAGGGTGGGTGTACCGGCCCCATCTCTGGAGCCAATCGCAACTTGCAACCGAACAGAGGTTTCTCCCATGCGCATGGACAAACTGACCACCAAGTTCCAGACCGCCCTGCAGGACGCGCAGAGCCTGGCGGTGGGCCGGGATCACCAGTTCATCGAACCGCTGCACCTGATGACCGCGCTGCTCGACCAGCAGGGCGGTACGGTGCGCCAGCTGCTCGGCCAGGCCGGCGTCAACGTCAATCCGTTGCGCTCGGCGCTGGGCGAAGGGCTGGACCGCCTGCCCTCGGTGCAGGGTGCCGGCGGCGACGTGCAGGTGTCCAATGCGCTGGTGAAACTGCTCAACCTCACCGACAAGCTGGCGCAGCAGCGCAAGGATGCCTACATCTCCTCCGAGTTGTTCGTGCTCGCCGCGGTGGAGGAGCAGGGCGAACTGGGCAACCTGCTGCGCAAGCACGGTGCCAGCAAGGGCGCGCTGGAGCAGGCCATCGACAAGATGCGCGGCGGGCAGAAGGTGGACGACCCCAATGCCGAGGAACAGCGCCAGGCGCTGGAGAAGTACACCATCGACCTCACCGAGCGCGCGGAGCAGGGCAAGCTGGATCCGGTGATCGGCCGTGATGACGAAATCCGCCGCACCGTGCAGATCCTGCAGCGCCGCACCAAGAACAATCCGGTGCTCATCGGCGAACCCGGCGTGGGCAAGACCGCCATCGTCGAGGGTCTGGCCCTGCGCATCGTCAACGGCGAGGTGCCGGAGGGCATCAAGGGCAAGCGCCTGCTGTCGCTGGACATGGGCGCGCTCATCGCCGGCGCCAAGTTCCGTGGCGAATTCGAGGAGCGCCTCAAGGCGGTGCTCAACGACCTTGCCAAGCAGGAAGGGCAGATCATCCTGTTCATCGACGAGCTGCACACCATGGTTGGCGCCGGCAAGGCAGAGGGCGCCATGGATGCCGGCAACATGCTGAAGCCGGCGCTGGCGCGCGGCGAGCTGCACTGCATCGGTGCCACCACCCTGGACGAATACCGCAAGTACATCGAGAAGGATGCTGCCCTGGAGCGCCGTTTCCAGAAGGTACTGGTGGACGAACCTTCGGTGGAGGACACCATCGCCATCCTGCGCGGGCTGAAGGAAAAGTACGAGGTGCACCACGGCGTCGAGATCACCGATCCGGCCATCGTCGCCGCCGCCACGTTGTCGCACCGCTACATCACCGACCGCCAGCTGCCGGACAAGGCCATCGACCTGGTGGACGAGGCGGCCTCGCGCATCCGCATGGAGATCGACTCCAAGCCGGAAGAAATGGACCGCATGGATCGCCGCCTGATCCAGCTCAAGATCGAGCGCGAGGCGCTGAAGAAGGAGAGCGACGAGGCATCCAAGAAGCGACTGTCCGATCTGGAGCATGAGATCGGCAAGCTGGAGAAGGAGTACGCCGATCTGGACGAGGTGTGGAAGTCGGAGAAGCTGGCGGTGCAGGGCGCCCAGCACATCAAGGAGGAACTGGACCGCGCGCGCATGGAGCTGGAAACTGCGCGCCGCGCCGGCGACCTTGGCCGCATGTCTGAGCTGCAGTATGGCCGCATCCCCGATCTGGAAAAGTCGCTGTTGATGGCACAGCAGGCCGAGCTGCAGGAAACCAAGCTGCTGCGCAACAAGGTCACCGACGAGGAGATCGCCGAGGTCGTGTCCAAGTGGACCGGCATCCCGGTGAGCAAGATGCTGGAGGGCGAGCGTGACAAGCTGCTGCGCATGGAAGATGCGTTGCACACCCGCGTGGTGGGCCAGGACGAGGCAGTGAAGGCGGTGTCCGACGCCATCCGGCGCTCGCGCGCCGGCCTGTCCGATCCCAATCGTCCCAACGGCTCGTTCCTGTTCCTCGGCCCGACCGGCGTGGGCAAGACCGAGCTGTGCAAGGCGCTGGCCTCTTTCCTGTTCGACACCGACGAGGCGATGGTGCGCATCGATATGTCAGAATTCATGGAGAAGCATTCCGTCGCGCGCCTGATCGGCGCACCGCCGGGCTACGTCGGCTATGAAGAGGGCGGCTATCTCACCGAGCATGTGCGGCGCAAGCCCTACTCGGTGGTGCTGATGGACGAGGTGGAGAAGGCGCATCCGGACGTGTTCAACGTATTGTTGCAGGTGCTGGACGATGGCCGCCTCACCGACGGTCAGGGCCGCACGGTGGATTTCCGCAACACGGTGATCGTGATGACCTCCAATCTCGGGTCGCAGCTGATTCAGGAGATGGCCGGCGAGGAACACTACCAGGAGATGAAGACGGCGGTGATGGAGGTGGTGGGCAAGCACTTCCGTCCCGAGTTCATCAACCGCGTCGATGAGGTGGTGGTGTTCCATCCGTTGCTGCGCGAGCAGATTCACAGCATCGCCAACATCCAGATCGGCTATTTGCGCCGGCGCCTGGCCGAGCGCGATATGCAGCTGGAACTGAGCGAGGCCGCCTTGGACAAGCTGTCCGAGGCCGGCTTCGATCCGGTATACGGTGCGCGGCCGTTGAAGCGCGCCATTCAGCAGCAGATCGAGAACCCGCTGGCCCAGGCCATTCTGTCCGGCCGCTTCCTGCCCGGTGATACCATCCGTGTGGATGTACAGGACGGGCAGATAAGCTTCGCCAAAGGATAAGGATCAGGTTCAGGTTTCGGGTTTGAAGTTGCGAGAGGCAGTGACATAATTCATGGAAATTTGGAACTGACTACTCGAAACGATATGCAACTTATCAAACCTTGGTGGGGCGACTTCGAGCTGGTGGAAGGGGCGGCGGGATGCTGGACCATCGGTCCGGCTCAGCTATGGATTGCCCATCAGCCGCGCGAATGGCACATCGGCTATGTGCTGGCTGATGAGGTCCATGAGGAACGCAGTGAGGTTGATCTGGGTCTGACTCCCGGGCAGATGCCGGACCAGGTCAAGCTCAGCCGCTACAGCTTCCAATCCTCAACAGAGCAGTTGTCGCTGATGCCGCTGCTGGCGGATCGGCCGGTGATCTCGCGGCCTGATGTGGCGTTGTTCATCCCGCCGGCGCAATCCATCCAGCTGTATGTCAGCACACAGCTGTGGTTGCAGGTGCGCGCCCAGGGTGCGCTGTTGCAGGAGCAACCGGTGGTGCGCCCCTCCGATACCTGGGCTGGACCGACCACACGCCCCGGTGGCTTGTCCTATGCCGCCTCGACCATGGCGCGCACCAGTCTGGACGATTTTCCCTACAGTTCCTGGCGTGCAGTGACGCCGATCCGTATCACCAACACCGGCAGCGACATGGCCGCGGTGGAGCGCCTGCATCTGCCGGTGCCGTTTCTGTCGCTGTACCAGGCGGAGAACGACACCCTGTGGACCGAGGCGGTGGAGCTGACACGGGGTGAGGACAACGCGCTGGAACTGGAGCGCCTGGGTAGCACGGCACCACCGGAGGCCGGCAACAGCCACCTGCTCAACGGACCGCGGCGGCGTGCCGATCGTGGCCTGCTCAGCAAGGCCTTCGGTACCCTGTTCGGACGCGGAGGCAGTGATGATGGAATCGCTTAGCGGTATCGATTGGGGCGCCTGGCTGCGAGCTGGCCTGGTTCTGCTCATCGGCTGGGGCCTGGCCAAGGTAGCCAGTCTCGGCGCCGGGCGTGCCGCCAAGCGCTACACCGCGGCCCAGGAGACCATGCTGGTACAGCGCGTGGTGTTCTATGCCGTGCTGGCGCTGACCGTGGTGACCGCGTTGCAGCAGATGGGCTTCAATCTCGGCGTGCTGCTCGGCGCGGCAGGCATTCTCACCGTGGCGGTGGGCTTCGCCTCGCAGACTTCGGCCTCCAACCTGATCAGCGGCCTGTTCCTCATCGGCGAGCGCGCCTTCGTGGTAGGCGACATGATCAAGGTCGGCAATACCATGGGTGAGGTATTGTCCATCGACTTGCTGTCGGTGAAGCTGCGCACGCCGGACAATCTGTTCGTGCGCGTGCCCAATGAGACGATGATCAAGGCGGAGATCACCAATCTCACACGTTTCCCGATCCGTCGCCTGGACCTGCAGATCGGCGTCAACTACAAGGAAGACATGGGCAAGGTGCAACGGGTATTGCAGGAGGTGGCGCAGCGCAATCCGCTGTGCCTGGCGGAACCCAAGCCGCTGTTCATCTTCACCGGCTTTGGCGATTCGGCAATGAACCTGCAGTTCTCGGTCTGGGCGGTGCGGGAGAATTTCCTCGAACTGCGTAATACCATCCAGCGCGAGATCAAGCAGGCCTTCGATGCCAGCGGCATCGATATCCCCTACCCGCAGCGGGTGTTACACATGGCGGAGCCGATCGTGGTGCGGCAGGAAGCGCCACCGGCAGATGATAAAGGGATCGGCGGCACAAGGGAATGATGTCGATCCTGGCGCCATCTTCCCGCAGGCAGGCAGAATAACAATGATCGAGCGGCGACGAGGAGGAGGACAAGGTGGCCATTGCAGAACCGACCGTAGAGCAGTTTGCCGGTAACCCTATTGCCAAATATGTGGCGGCCACGCGTCCGCCATTCCTCCTCGCCAGTCTGGTGCCGGCGCTCATCGGTATCGCCACGGCCTATCATGGCGGTGCATCCATCCATGTGTGGGCCGCGCTGCTGACGGTAATCGGCGCTGTGGTGGTGCATGCTGGCATCAATGTGCTCAACGACTATTACGACGCCCTCAATGGCACCGACGAGGCCAATACCGAGCGTCTGTTTCCCTTTACCGGCGGCAGTCGCTTCATCCAGAATGGCGTATTCAGCCGTGAGCAGACGGCACGTTACGGTTTTGTTCTGTTAGGCATCACGGCGCTGATCGGTTTTGCCTTGCTGCCCTATGCGGGCTCTGGTCTCATCGCCATCGGCTTTGCCGGCCTGGTGATCGGTTGGGCCTATTCGGCGCCGCCGCTGGCATTGAATAGTCGCGGTCTGGGCGAACTGTGTGTGGCGGTGGGTTTCGGTTCGCTCATTCCTCTCGGCGCCGATTTCGTGCAGCGCGGCGCCTTCGATATGTTACCGCTGTATGCCGGCGCACCCTTCGCCCTGCTGGTAGCGAACCTGCTGTATATCAATCAATTCCCCGATCGCATCGCCGATGCCGCCGCCGGCAAGCATCACTGGGTGGTGCGGCTTGGGCCGCGCCGCGCGCGCTGGGGCTATCTGCTGTTGGTGCTGGCGGCCTATGGCGGCCTTGTCGGCATGGCCGTGGGGGGACTGCTGCCACTGTGGTGTCTGCTCGGCCTGTTGGCGTTGCCGCTATCGCTGCGTGCCGCCTTCGAACTGGTGCGTTACGCCGAGACCCCGGCGCGTCTGGTGCCGGCGATTCAGAGCACCATCGGCGCCATGCTCGGCCATGGCCTGCTGGTGGCCGTAGGGTTGTGGATCGCGGCATAGCGCCGCGACCACGTTGTCATCACGCCAGCAATTGCAACACGTCGGCAACCTCACTGCGTGCCTCGCGCAGCACGTCCCAGGCCAGTTCGCCATCCAGCCGGCCGCGGGCCAGCTTGAGCCAGGCGGGGAGTTGTATCACCGCAGGTAATAGCCCTGCAGTCTGTTCCGCCAGCAGCAATTGCTGGGCGATGATGATGACATCGGTATATTCGGCCTGTGGCTGCGGATCGCGCTGCCAATCTTCCGCCTCCAGAGCGATGCTGACCGTCTCGTTGCCGAACTTCCATTGCCGCAACACCATGGCGCCGACCTGACCGCGCAACGCGCCGATGGCCTCGTCGAGCAAACTGGTGTCCTGCGCCAGCATCGGCTCACGGCTGGCGTAATCGATGACCGGCAGGACACCGATGTCGTGCAGCAGTCCCGCCAGGAGGGCACGTTCCTTGTCCAGCCCGGGTGTCATCCCGGCCAGCACATAACTCACCGCGCCCACCAGCACACTGTGTTGCCACAGCGCGTGCATGCGGTGGCGCAAGAGCGCTGAACTGGTCTGAAACAGTTCACGCAACGTATAGGCCAGTACCAGATCTCGGGTGGTGCCGAGGCCGAGGAACATCACCGCCCCCTTGCAGCTGTAGATCGGCGTCTGTACCCCATACAACGGGCTGTTGGCAGCCTGCACCAGGCGCGCCGCCAAAACCGGGTCGGACTGGATCAAGTGCGCCACCTCGTTGGCGTCGCAGTCCGGATCCTGCACGGCCTCGCGCACGCGCACCGCCACATCGGGCAGATGGGGCAGCTTGAGTGCGCCGGCAAGATAATCGCGGAAGATGGCGTGGAACAGCCGCTGCCGTGGTTCGGCGGCATCGGCGCTGATTTCTTCCAGCTGATAGCTGTCCGCGGCGGCGGTGCGCGACAACACTTCCAGCAAGGTGCGGTTGAAGCGGAGATAGCGCACGCGATCGACGGCGGTGGCGGTGGCCGTATGTGGTTGTGCCGGGTTCAATGGTTGCCGTGCCGTCTCATCACCACCGCGCACTACCTCACGCCGTCCCTCGGGCCAGTCTAGTTGCACGGTGCCGTCCAGTAGATAAAAGGTCCATGGATCGCGATGGCCGCGCAGGAACAGGCGGCGGCCGGGATGTGCCTCCTCGATCTGGGTTTTTTGCGCCAGTTCATCCAGCTCGGCGGCACCGAAGTTGGCGAGTGGATGCAGGGTCTGCAGGAAACGGCGGATGGTAGGGATGTGGTTGGACATGGCCTGATTACCGGTTGCACCACAGTGTCAGCCTAGAGAAATTTTCCACGTTAGGTTCAGCAGATGCGCGGCAGGGGATCGTCTTCCAGTTCTTCCAGCAGACGCTCGCCGCCCAGCGGTGTTTCCAGCACCACGTGGCGATGGCCGTTTTCAACCACGCCGACGAGCGCTGCCTCCGCTCCTTGCGGCAGGGCGCGCCAGCGCCGTAGTGCCTCTTCCGCTGCCGCTGCCTCAATCACTGCCACCACGCGGCCTTCGCAGGCCAGATAATAGGGGTCGTAGCCCAGCATCTCGCATACCGCGCGCACCGGATCGCGCACGGGGATCGCCGCCTCGCGCAGCCGCACGCCGAGGCGGCGGGCGCGGGTGATCTCGTGCGCCACGGTGGCGAGGCCGCCGCGGGTGGGGTCACGCATGAAGCGCAGTCCGGGCAGGTCGAGCAGGGCCGCTGTCAGCGGATAGACGCAGGCGGCATCCGATTGCAGGTCGCCGCGCAGGCCGAACTGTTCGCGTGCCAGCATCACCGCGGTACCGTGATCGCCCACCGGCCCGCTCACCAGCACGGCATCTCCCGCGCAGATATGATCCATGCCCAGTTGCAGTCCGGTGCGGCGCACACCAACGCCGGTGGTAGCGAGATACAGGCCGCTGCCTTCGCCGCGTGGCACCACCTTGGTGTCGCCGGCCACGACGCGCACATGGGCTTCGCGCGCGGCTGCGGCGAGGGAGCCGACCAGCCGATCCAGGGTGGCCAGCGGCAGACCTTCTTCGATAAACGCATTGACGGTGAGATACAAGGGAGTGGCGCCGGCCACCGACAAATCGTTTACCGTGCCATGTACCGCCAGTGCGCCAATGTCGCCGCCGGGAAACTCCAGCGGTTTGACAGTGAAGCCGTCGGTGGTGATGAACAGATCGCCGGGCGGTATGGCGATGTGCGCCGCATCCACCTGCACATCCAGCGCCGGGTCGGCCAGGTGGCGGGCGAACACGCCCTCGATCAGTTCGCGCATGTGGCGTCCGCCGTTGCCGTGGGCCAGGGTGATGTGTTCGCTCATGATGGGGATACGATGCTGGGATTTGGTGTAGGCTAACCCGTAAGTCTGTTGCGGGAAAGTATCACGCATGCTCTATGAGCTGTTGGCCGATCTGATTCTGGTATTGCATGCTGCCTTTATCCTGTTCGTGGTGTTCGGCGGGTTGCTGGTATTACGCTGGCCGCGGCTGGGCTGGCTGCAGCTGCCGGCGGCTATCTGGGGCACGGCCATCGCGCTGTTCGGCGGGTACTGCCCGTTGACGCCGCTGGAGAACCACTGGCGCGCACTGGCCGGCCAGGCTGGTTACGATACTAGCTTCATCCAGCATTATCTGTTGTCGTTCATCTATCCCGAGGGCCTGAGCCGCCCATTGCAGATCGCCATGGGCCTCGGTGTGATCACGATCACCGGCGTGGTGTATGCCGTGTTGTGGCGGAGGCGGCGATGAATCTGCCCAATCTGTTGAGTCTGCTGCGCCTGCTGGCAACGCCGCTGATGCTCTGGTTCGCCTGGCACGGACAACAGCAGGTCTTTCTGTGGCTGATGTTCGCGGCCTGGCTTACCGATGCGCTGGACGGCTGGCTGGCGCGGCGCCTGAATCAATGCACCGCATTGGGCGCGCGGCTGGATAGCTGGGGCGACCTCGCCTTCTACATGGCGCTCAGTCTCGGCACCTGGTGGCTATGGCCGGATCGCCTGCGCGCCGAAGGTGTGTTCATCCTATTGATCATAGTCAGTTATTTGCTGCCGGCGCTGATCGGCTTACTCAAGTTCCGTCAGTTGCCCAGCTATCACACACGGGCGGTGAAGGTGGCGGCGGTGGTGACGGCTGCGGGTGTCATCGTCCTGTTGCTGTTCGACCTCGGCTGGCCGTTGCGCATTGCCGCCGTGGTGTGTGTCTATGCCGCCGTCGAGGAGATCGCCATTACCTTCAAGTTGCATGTATTGCGGTCCAATATCCGCAGCTATTGGCAGGCCTAGCACTATGCCAGTGGTATCCCGGCGCCGGCCTCTTCGTGGGTGCGGCCATCGCGGATGTGGTAGATGCGCTGAAAGGTGGGGATGATCTTTTCGTCGTGGGTGACCACGATGATGGCGGTGGCGAACTGGCGCGCCATCTGGTTGAGGATACGGATCACCGCCAGGGCGCGTTCGCTGTCCAGCGGTGCGGTGGGCTCGTCGGCCAGGATCACCGGCGGGCGGTTGACCAGGGCACGGGCGATGGCCACGCGCTGTTGCTCACCGCCGGACAGTTGCGCCGGCATGGCGCGGGCGCGGTGCGCCACATCCAGCGCCTCCAGCAGTTCGACGGCGCGCTTGCGTGCTTCACTGTTGGACACGCCGGCCAGCATGGGCAACAGGGCGACATTGTCCGTGACATCAAGGAACGGGATCAGATAGGGCGCCTGAAACACGAAGCCGATGTTGTCGCGGCGCAGGGCGCGCAGGTCGCCAATTTTCCAGCCGTCGTCGTAGATCACCTCCCGGCCCAGGGTCATGCGTCCTGCCGTGGGCTCGATCACCGCGCCCAGGCACTTGAGCAGGGTGCTCTTGCCCGAACCGGACGGGCCGATGAGACCAACCACTTCGCCCGGCGCCACCTGCATGTCCACGCCCTTGAGCGCGTCCACCACGGTTTCGCCCTCGCCGTAGCGCTTGCGCAGACCTTCGATGCGGATACCTGTTTTTTCCATCTCAGCCACCAATGGCCTCCGCCGGATCGACTTTCAGGGCGGCGCGGATCGCCAGCACGCTGGCGAGGATGCAGATCACCACCACGGCAACAAAGCCGCGCAACGCATCGCCGGTTTCCAGCAGCACATACTTGGGGAAGAACGGCGCCCAGAAGGTGGCGGCGATCTTGCCCACCACGAAGCCGATGAGGCCGAGGCCGACGGCCTGCTGCATGATCATGCCGGCGATGGTGCGGTTGCGCGTGCCGATCAATTTCAGTACGGCGATCTCGCGGATCTTGCCCAACGTGAGCGTGTAGATGATGAAGGCCACGATGGCCGCGCTGACGATGGCGAGGATCACCAGGAACATGCCGATCTGTTTCGACGAGGTGGCGATCAGCTTGCCGATGAGGATTTCCTCCATCTGCGCACGGGTGTAGACGGTGAGGCGCTTCCAGCGGCGGATCGGCTCGGCCACCTCCTCCGGATCGCGCCCCGCCTCGATCTGCACCAGCACGGCGTTGACATAGGGGTTGCTGCCCTGCGAGGCGAGCACCGCGTCGAGCACGTTGGGGGCGCCGAAGGCCGGGTTGGCCGCGGTGCGCGCGCGCTGGCGCACGATGGCGTCGTTGTCCTTGAGGAATTGCGCCGCCTGGGCATCCTTCAGCGGGATGAAGATCATCGGATCACCGCCGGAGGAAACCATGCGCCGGGTCAATCCCACCACGGTGTAGTGGTTGCGGCGGATCTGGATGCGGTCGCCGAGCTTGAAGCCGCTGGCGAGGTCGGCGACGGCCTCGTAGTGGCTGCGGCTCAGGTGGCGGCCGGCGACGAGAAAGCCCGGCTGGCCGGGGAGGCCGGGTTCGCCGCCCACCACGCCCACCACCATGGCGCGCACGTCGCGCTCGTCACGGCGCACCTGCATGGTGAGATAGGTGACATTGGCCGCGCGCGCCACCCCGGCCATGCCGAGGATTCCGCGCCAGGTGTCGTCGTACAGGCTGGAGGCCTCGGCGTAGGGGCCGAGGGTGTCTTGCTGCACCACCCACAGATCGGCGCCGCTGTTGTCTAGCAGCACCTTGGCGTCGTCCACCATGCCGCGGTAGACGCCGGCCATGGTGAGGGTGACGCCGATGAGCAGGCCGAGGCCGATGCCGGTGAAGACGAACTTGCCCCAGGCATGCAGGATGTCGCGCCCGGCCAAACTAATCACGGCGCGACCCCGGGCAGACGGTCGACCAGCGTGATGCGGTGATGCGCGGTGAGGGCGCGCTGGCTGTAGGCCACCACGCGTTCGCCCCGCTGCAGGCCGCTGCGGACTTGCACCCGGCCGTCGAGATCGCTGGCACCCAGCTCCACGGCGGCGAACTCCAGTGTGTTGTCGACGATGCGCCACACGCCGAGGCGGCCGCCCACGCGCTGCACACTGGCGGTCGGTATCACTGGAGCCGGTGGCAGTGCCGGCTGCGTCACCGTCACTTCGGCCAGTTCGCCGATGGGCGGCAGGTTGTGCGGCAGCGTATCGAACACCACCTTGGCGAGGAACTCCTCGGTCTGTGCATCGGCCAGCGGTTCGATGCGCAGCACCTGGCCGGTCAGCGGCTGCATGGCCTGGGAGCGCAGCAGGATTTGCGTCGGCAGTCCGGCGCGCAACCCGGCGGCGCGTAGCTGATCAAAGCGCACGTGGACCCACAGGCTGGTCGGGTCGACCAGCTCCACCACCGGCTGGCCGGCGAGTACCGTGGTACCGGGATCGGCGGCGCGCGCCGTCACCAGGCCGTCCACCGGCGCCACCAAACGCAGGTTTGCGCGTTGCTGTACCAGGGCGGCCTGCTCGGCCTGCACCCGGCCCAGCTCCTGCCGCGCCGCCTCCAGGTTGGCGCGGGCCGCGAGCAGTCCGGCCTCGGTCACCTGCAACTCCTGCCGCTTTGCCTCCACCGCATCGGCGCTGACGGTGTGGGCGCGCAGCAATTGTTCGAAGCGCTCGGCCTGGGCCGCGGCGTAGGCGTGCCGTGCGCTCACATCCGCCACCTGGGCCTGGGCGGCAGCCACATTGGCTTTGGCGCGCAGTTGCGCCGCCTGCTGGGCGGCGAGGCGCTCGTCCAGGTCCACCGGGTCCATCTCGCCCAGCATCTGGCCGGCGCAGACGCGCTCGCCGACCTCCACGTCCACCTGTTTCACCCGCCCGGCCACGGTGGGACCGATGCGGTAGGTGTGACGCGCCGCCACCGTGCCGATGCCGAACAGGGCCGGGGTGAGTGCCCGCTCCTCCACGGTGACGGCCACTACCGGCACCGGTGCCAGCGGTCCGGCGCGCAGCACCACGAAGACGAACAGGCCGAGCAGGGGCAGCAGCACGGCGAGCAGCACCAGGCGACGGCCGTTGAGGGAGAGACGTTGTTTCATGACTTAGCTCCCGATGCCGCGGCGGTAGATGGCAAAGGCGCCGAGGGCGTTGTCATGGATGCGCTCCACATCGCCGGCCAGCAGCGACTGCATCACCAGACCCTGGATGGTGCCGATGAACAGGGTGGCGGCGGCGGCGGTGTCCAGTTCCGGGTCCAGCTCGCCCTGTGCCTTACCCTCGACGAGGACGGCGGCGATGCGCTCGCCGTAGCGGCGCACCAGGGTCTGCGCCATCTGCTTGGCGGGGGAGGTGCCGGCGCGCTGCAGCTCGCCGAACAGCATGCGCGGCACGCCGGGGTGTTCGGCGACGAAGTCGATGTGGGCCATGAACATGGCCTCCAGTCGGGCCAGCGGGCTGTCGGCGGATTGTGCCGCCCGCTCCACACGTGCCAGCAGGCGCTCGGCCACCCATTCCATCACGGCCTGCCAGATCGCCTCCTTGCTGGGGAAGTGGCGGAACAGGGCGCCCTGGGTGAGGTGCATGTGCTTGGCGATGGCGGCGGTGGTGATCTCGCTGGGGTTCTGCGTCGCGGCCAGTTCCACCACCGCCTCGACGGTGACGGCGCGGCGTTCGTCTGCCGGCAGGTGTTTGGGATGGGCTTCCATGGCGCCTCCTGAGGAAGATAGTATTTGATTACTATCTTCCTGGGACGGGTCAGTGTCAAGGTATTGATGTCGGCTATTTGGGGGTAGGAGAGGGGGTCAGTGGCCGCTGCAATCGCACTCGCCAATGTCCTCGTTCCAGATCTCCGGCGACTGCTGGATGAAGCGGCGCATCAGCGCGATGCATTCGGCATTGTGCAGTACCACCACCTTCACGCCGGCCTCGCGCAGCCAGTCCAGATGACCCTCGAAGTTTTCCGCCTCGCCCACCACCACGGTGCCGATGCGGAACTGGCGGATGAGGCCCGAGCAGTACCAGCAGGGGGCGAGGGTGGTGACCAGGATGGTGTCGCGGTAATTGGTTTGTCTTCCGGCCTTGCGGAAGGCGTCGGTCTCGCCGTGCACCGACGGGTCGTTGTCCTGCACGCGGCGGTTGCGGCCACGGCCGAGCAGTTTGCCCTGCGCGTCGAACAGGGCGGCGCCCACCGGCACGCCACCCTCGGCAAAGCCGAGGCGGGCCTCTTCCAGGGCGGGGGCGAGCAGGGCGGCGTAGTCGAGGGCGTGGGTCATGGTGTGTGTCCTTGGGTGGCGGCTTCGATGACCTGACCGTAGCACAGGCCGCCGTCGTTGCAGGGGAGTTGGGTGGCGAGGCGCACGGTGAAGCCGGCAGCCTCCAGCGCAGCGCCGGCCAGTTCGGTGAGCAGGCGGTTCTGGAATACACCGCCGCCGAGGGCGACGGTGGTGAAGTGATGGCGCTGGCGCAGGGTCCGGGCCTGGTCGGCGATGGTGGCGGCGAGGCTGGCGTGAAAGCGGCCGGCACGCGCGGCCACGCTCAGCTTGGTGTCGGTCAGCATCGGCAGCAGCGGCGCCCAGTCGCTGCGCAGGACACCACGGTCGTCGTACAGCGGCAGGGCGATGGGTTCTGCATCGCTCAAGGCGACAGCCTCCAGTTGCATCGGTCCCTGGCCCTCGAAGCTGGCGTTTGTGCACGTGCCGCTGAGCGCGGCGGCAGCGTCGAACAGGCGGCCGGCGGCGGAACTTTGCGGTGCGTTGAGGCGCTGCTGCCAGGCCTGGTGCAGCAGCGCCTGTTCGGGATGCAGCGCCGGCGTCGCCATATCGCACTCCCACAGCAAGGCCAGGGCCGCGCGCCAGGGCTCGCGGCTGGCCTTGTCGCCGCCCGGCAGGTGGAAGGGGCGCAGGCTGCCGACACGCTGCCAGCGGCCCGGCCGGCCCCACAGGGTTTCACCGCCCCACAGCGTGCCGTCGCTGCCCAGGCCCACGCCGTCCCAGGCGAACACCAACCAGTCTCCGTTGCTGCGGTGTTCACCGTAGAGGGCACTGGCGTGAGCATGGTGGTGCTGCACTGCCTGTACGGGCAGGCCGCTCTGCCGCGCCCACTTGCTGCTGGCATAGCCCGGGTGGGCATCGCACACCACGCGTGTGGCCTGCACGCCATACAGCCGTTGCAGATCGGCCACCACCTGTTCGAACACCGCCAGCGAGCGCGGTGCGTCCAGGTCACCGATGTGTGGCGAGACCACGATACGACCCTCCCAGGCCAGGGCGAGGCTGTTCTTCATGTGTCCGCCCACGGCGAGCAGCGGTTCGGGCAAGGTAAACGGCAGTTCCAGTTCCAGTGGCGCATTGCCGCGACCGAGGCGCAGCGGGCGCGGTGCACCGGCCGTGGTACGCCACACCGGGTCATCGGCGGGACGCAGGATCGGGCGGTCGTGATGCAGAAAGGCATCGGCGATACCGGCCAGGCGTTGCGCCGCCTCAGTGTCGTCGGTGAGCACCGGCTCGCCGCTGATGTTGCCCGAGGTGGCCACCAGCGGACCGCCGCAGTCGTCCAGCAACAGATGGTGCAGCGGCGCGTAAGGGAGCATGGCGCCGATCTCGTTCAGGCCGGGCGCCAGCGACGGCGCCAGGGTGCTGTCGGCGCGGCGGCGGCACAGCACGATGGGGCGCTGCGGCGAATGCAGCAGCGCCGCCTCCGCTGCATCGGGTTCGAGTTGAGTACGCAGCGCGGCGAGACCGTCGTCACCCTGCGACGGAAACATCACCGCCAGCGGCTTGTGCGGCCGTTGCTTGCGTGCGCGCAGGCGTTGCACCGCCTCGTCACTGGTCGCATCGCACAGCAGGTGATAGCCGCCGACGCCCTTCACCGCCACGATGGCAGCGCTGCGCAGCGCATTCACGGCGGCGCGCAGCGCGGCCTCGTTGTCGGTAATGATCGCGTCTCCCTGCACAAACCGCAGCCGCGGTCCGCACTGCGGGCAGGCCACCGGTTCGGCGTGGAAGCGGCGATCGGCAGGGTTTTCATACTCGATGCGGCAGGCGGGGCAGAGCGGGAACGCCGCCATCGAGGTGTTGGGGCGATCGTAGGGCAGGTGCGCAATGAGCGTGTAGCGCGGGCCGCACTGGGTGCAGTTGATGAAGGGGTAGCGGTAACGCCGGTCCTGCGGGTCGCGCATCTCGCGCAGACAATCGGCACAGGCGAAATAATCGGGCGGCACATGGATCTGCGGTACGTCGCTACCGTCGCTGGGCAGAATGATGAAGCCGTCGCACGCGGGGGCGCCCTGTTCTTCGTGGCGCGAGATGAGGTGCGGCTGGGCCAGTGGTGGCGCCTGTTCAATCAGGTCGGCGGCCAATTGTTCCACTGCGGTTGCCGCGCCCTGGACCAGGACCTCCACCACGCCGCTGCGATTGCGTACCCAGCCGGCGACACTGTGACGCAGCGCCTGGCGGTAGACGTAGGGACGGTAGCCGACGCCCTGAACGCGGCCGCCGATGGTCAAGCGGAGAGTGAGCATGTTTCGAGTTTCGAGTTTCGGGTTCCGAGTTGCAAGCACCTCGTTGCCTTTTCGAAACTCGAAATCCGGAACTCGAAACTACTCTATGTGGCGGTCGAGGAACTCGCGTACGAACGGCGCCGGCCGGGCGGAGGAGAAGCGATCCACCTCCTCTCCATTCTTGAACAGGATCACCGTGGGAAAGCCGCGCGCCTTGTAGTGGCCGGCGATCTTCATATTTTCGCCTTCGTCGGCGTCCAGCTTGGCGAGTAGCACCTTGCCCTCGTATTCGCGCAGCACCTTGTCCAGCACCGGGGCCAGGGCCAGGCAGGGCGAGCACCAGTCGGCCCAGATATCGAGCAGGATCGGCTGCTGGTGCGATGCCGCCAGCACCTTGTCCTTGAAGTCTTCCTGCATCACATCGAAGATGTACGGGTTATGTTCGCTCATGATTCACATTCAGTTATCGGGGTAAATTTACCGCGCGCCATTCTGCGCATCCCCTGCCCGCTTTGCAACCGGCACCGGCCATGGGCCTGACGCCGCTGCTCAACCATGCCTGGGACGTGACGCCGGTGGCGGCGCGGGCCTTGCAGGAGTCGCTGCGGGGCAGGGTGGTGCTGCGCGACCAGTTGGGCGAGGTTCGCTGTGTGGCCGGCGTCGACGTGGGCTTCGAGCAGGACAACACCCTCACCCGCGCCGCTGTGGTGTTGCTGTCGTTTCCCGAACTGGCGCTCGTCGAATATGCCATCGCCCGCCGCCCCACCAGCTTTCCCTATGTCCCCGGCCTGTTGTCCTTCCGCGAGGTGCCGGCGGTGTTGGAAGCATTGGCGCAACTGCAGGGCCGCCCCGACCTGTTGCTGTGCGACGGCCAGGGCATCGCCCATCCGCGCCGTTTCGGTATCGCCGCCCATCTGGGCGTGCTGTGCGACGTGCCGGCCATCGGGGTGGCCAAGAGCCGCCTCATCGGTAGCTACGGCAACCTGCCCGAGCAGCGCGGCGCCTGGGTGCCGTTACGCGATGGCGACGAGATTATCGGGGCGGTGCTGCGCACGCGCCGCGGCGTCACGCCGTTGTTCGTCTCCCCCGGTCACCGCATCAGCCTGCCCACGGCGGTGTACTACACCCTGGCCTGTTCCAGGCATTACCGCCTGCCGGAGACCACGCGGCAGGCGCATCATCTGGCATCGAAATCCTGGCGTTGACGGTTTGTCGGCGGGGCGGATTCATGCCTACAATCACCGCCAGGACTAAAGGGGAGAAAATAATCCATGAACCTGGAAAAGGTCGTCTTCGGTTTCTTCATCATCCTCGCACTCACCCTCAACTTCGGTTTCTTTATCGGCGAATTCGAGAACCCGGACCACCACAACGTCTATGAACTGTTTGCTGTGATCGTGGTGAACCTGATTGCCACCGTGCTCAAGTTCGGTGACCGCACCCAGATGGGCGCGCTGCTGCTGGCGACCTCGTTGGTGGCGGACCTGCAACTGCTGGTCGCTGCCCTGGTCTGGGCCTATGCCGTACACATCAGTGCGGTGGGGCTGAATGGCATGATGATGGCCAGTATCGTCTCGCTGGCTGGCGGCGCCATGCTGGCGAATATCGTCTCGGTGATTCTGCTGATCATCGAAACGGTCAACCTGCGCCGCTGATGGACAAGGTTATCTTCCTGTTCCTGCGGCGCATGCGTGCGCCGCTGCTGGTGCTGATCGCGGCCTACACCATCGCCGTGCTCGGCTTGGTGCTGATCCCTGGAGTCGACGCCGAGGGACAGCCGTGGCGCATGAGCTTCTTTCATGCCTTCTATGTCATCAGCTACACGGCAACGACCATCGGTTTTGGCGAAGTTCCCTACGCCTTCACCGATGCACAGCGCATGTGGACCATCGTGTCCATCTACCTGTCGGTGATCGCCTGGCTGTATGCCATCGGCAAGATCCTCACCCTGTTGCAGGAGCCGGCCTTCAAGCGCGCCGTGGTGGAGCAGTCCTTCGCGCGCAGCATCCGCCGCCTGCGCGAACCGTTCTACATCGTCTGCGGTTATGGCGACACCGGCAGCCTGCTGGTGCGCGCCCTGGCGCAGCGCAACATCCGTGCTGTGGTCATCGACCGCAACCCCGATCGTATCGACGATCTGGAGCTGGAAGACCTCGGCATGTACGTGCCCGGGCTGTGTGCCGATGCCAGTGTGTCGGCCTACCTGAACATGGCGGGGCTGCTCAGCCCGCACTGTCGCGGCGTGGTGGCGCTCACCGATGACGACGAGGCCAATCTCAAGATTGCCATCACCAGCAAGCTGTTGCGCCGTCCGTTGCCGGTGATCTGCCGCGCCGAGACGCGTGACGTGCAGAACAACATGGCCTCCTTTGGTACGGACTCCATCATCAACCCCTTCGATACCTTCGGCGATCGCCTGGGGCTGGCGCTGCATTCACCTGGCACCCATCTGCTTTACCAATGGCTGACGGCGGTGCCCAATACGCCACTGTCCGAGCCGCTGTATCCGCCCCACGGCAAGTGGGTGCTGTGCGGCTACGGCCGTTTCGGCAAGGCGGTGCATGAAAGTCTGGTGGGCGAGGGCGTGGAGGCGGTGATCGTCGAGGCCGATCCGCAACGTACCGGCTGCGCCGACCGCTGCGTCATCGGCCGCGGCACGGAGGCCATTACCCTGCAGGCAGCCGGCATCGAGGATGCCGTGGGTATCGTGGCCGGTACCGACAACGATGCCAATAACCTGTCCATCGTGATGACGGCGGTTGAATTGAAACCCAAGCTGTTCATGGTGGCGCGACAGAATCGCCACGATAACGATGCCATCTTCAAGGCTGCCCGCCTCAATCTGGTGATGCACCGCAGCGAAATCATCGCCGAGGCCATTCTGGCCCAGCTCACCACGCCGCTGTTGCCGGTATTCCTGCAACAGGCGCGCACTCAGAGCAATGACTGGGCCAACGAGGTGGTCAGCCGCATCAGCGCCGTCACCGGCGAGGTGGTGCCGGAGGTGTGGACGCTGACCCTGGATCAGCACGAGGCGCCGGCGCTGTTGCAGATGCTCGCTGCGGCCGACGTGCGTCTCGGTGAGATCATGCGCGATGCGCGCGAACGCGAACAGCTGTTGCCGTGTGTGGCCTTGTTGCTGCAGCGCGGTACGGATACGCGCCTGATCCCGCCGGAGGACGTGGTGCTGCGCAGCGGCGACCGCCTGTTGTTCTGCGGCCGCAGCGGTGTGGTCGAACGCATGACACGCGCCTTGCATAACGGCAATGTGCTGCGCTATGTGCTGAGTGGTGAGGAACGGCCGGACGGTTGGGTGTGGAAGGCCCTGCGGGCCAGGAGTCAGTAATACCATCGTTCCCACGCTCTGCGTGGGAACGATGAAGCTACGCTGTATTTGCTCAGTACTGTGGCATATACAGTGGGTACAGCACCTGTTCCTCTTTCTGAATGCGTTCGCCGAGCACCTGGCCGATGGTGGCGAAATCCTTGGCGAAGGCACCGGCCAGTTCCTTGTCGACACCGATGGCCTCGTATTTCTTCAGGAAGTTCATCGCCACCTTGGCGATGCCATCCATCTCGCGGCGGAAGCCGCGGATCAGGTCCGAGTTGGTTTCGTCAGAAGCCAGGCAGCGATCCAGATAGATGTACAGGCGCACGTTCTCGGTGAGCAGATGGCCCTGCAGGCCGCTGCGGAAGGCGTCGAGTTTTTGGGACACCAGGGCATAATCGCCGGCGTCGAAGGCCTGCTGGATCTCACCATAGATGCCGAGCAGTTTGCGGTGATCGGATTGCAATTGCTCGATGAGTTCGGGGTGGTAGCGGATCTCGGTGCCGGGGGCGGTGTTGTATTGCTGTGCAGCGGGGGCCGATGCCTCGTTTTTGCTTTCCCCCTTTTTCTTGAAAAAGTCGAACATCTTGAGTTCTCCTCCTGAGTATTGTTTTGCTGTGCCGGTGAATATAAACCCATTCTGCCTATGGGTGTATTTGATTTTGGTCAAGAGGTGTCAGGCTCGTGTGCCAGCAGACCACCAGATGCGGCAGGCGCCCTCGTCGGACACCATGCAGGGACCGATGGGGCTGCGCGGGGTGCAGGGCTGGCCGTACAGCTTGCAGGCGGTGGGCGGGATCTTGCCCAACACCACGCGGGCACAGTCGCAGCCGGGCGGCATTTCGCCGGCACGGCGGCGCTGCTCGGCGCCGTGATCGGGCAGGTGTTCGCGCGCATCGTGGTGGCGTAACGCGTCCTTGAGGTGGTAGCCGGAGGCGGGGATGCTGCCGACGCCGCGCCAGGGGGCAGCGCCCACGTCGAAACTGGCCGCCAGCAGGCGCCGTGCTGCCGCATTCCCCTGCGGCTTCACCACCTCCGGGTAACAGTTGGTGAGGCCGGCCCGACCCTCCAGCCTTTGCCGTATCACCGCATAAAAGGCCGCCAGCAGGCTCTCCGGACTGAAGCCGGCGACGGCGGCCGGCAGGCGGTGTTTTTCCGGTACGAACAGCCATTCATCGGAACCCATCACCGCCGACACATGGCCGGGGGCGATGAGGGCATCGAAGCCAGGTTGTTCGGAATTCAGCAGCATGGCCACCGCCGGCCAGGTGAGACGGCCCGCCATGACCAGCAGCAGATTCTCCGGCGCACCCTCCTGCAACAGGGCGGCGAGCGGCGCGGTGGTGGTCTCGAAGCCGGCGGCGAGGAACACCACCTGGCGCTCGGGGTTGGCGCGGGCGATCTGCGCCGCCTCCAACGGTGAGGCGATGGGGCGGATGTCGGCGCCGAGGGCGCGCGCCTGCTCCAGCGAGCGCACTTCGTCTTTCGGCCCATTGACCGGCACGCGCAGCATGTCGCCGTAGGCGACCACGATGGCATCGTCACGCAGGCCGTGCTGGATGGCGGCGTAGATCGCCTCTTCCGGACAGATGCACACCGGGCAGCCGGGACCAGGGATCAATTCGACTTGCGGCGGCAGCACACCGCGCAGGCCGGCGGTGGTGATGGAACGCTCGTGGCCGCCACACACATTCATGATGCGCACCGGCTCGCGCAGGGGCAGGGCACGGATCAGGTCGAGCCAGTCGCGGGCGCTACGGGACATGGCTCAGATCTTCAGCACGCCGCTGAGTTTGGGGGCAGCACGGAATTTCTGTCGCGCCTCGCGCCGTGCCGCGATTTCCGCCCGCAGCCAGGCCAGCCAGGCGTCCAGGCCGGCGCCCTTGCGGGCCGAGAGTTGCAGCACCGGCGCGGCATTGGCGAGCTGGCGCAGGTGCTGTTCGGCGCGGGCCGGCTCGAAGTCGTCCAGCACCGCGAGCAGGTCGGACTTGGTGAGCAGCATCAGGTTGGCGGCGCGAAACATCACCGGGTACTTGGCCGGCTTATCGTCGCCTTCAGTGGTGGAGAGCAGCACCACGTTGCGGTGCTGGCCGAGGTCGAAGCTGGCCGGGCAGACCAGGTTGCCGACATTCTCGATGAACAGCAGGTCGAGCTGTGACAGGTCGAGGTGGTGCAGGGCGTCATGCACCATGTGGGCATCGAGGTGGCAGGCGCTGCCGGTGGTGATCTGGATCGCCGGCACGCCCTGGGCGCGGATGCGTTCGGCGTCGTTCTCGGTTTCCAGATCGCCTTCGATGACGGCGATGCGCAGCTCGTCCTTCAGCGCGGCGATGGTGGCCTCCAGCAGCGCGGTCTTGCCGGCGCCGGGGGAGGACATCAGGTTGATGGCGAGCACGCCATATTTTTCCAGATGCTCGCGGTTGTGCGCCGCCTGCAGGTCGTTCTCGCCCAGCAGGCCATGCAGGACCTCCACCGCCGCCTTGCCGTCATGGCTGTGGGACAGTTTGCCGCCGGCCTCGATGAGGTGTTTGTTGCCGGGGGTGATGTTGCAGCCGCAGGTGTCGCACATAATCGTTAGTTTCGAGTTTCGAGTTTCGAGTTTCGAGTTTCGCTGTTTGGGTGTTCGAAACCCGAAACTCGAAACTATGTTGTCAATTCGACGCTGGCCAACAACAGTTCATCGCCGCTGATCAGTTGCGTATGCCAGTCGCCGCAGGCGCCGCAGAGGAGGCGGTTGGGCTGGGCGGAGGTTTCGGCGCCGCAGCTCTGGCAGCGCACGGTGAGGGGCTGTTCCTCGATCACCAGTGCGGCGGCGGCGGCCACGGTGCCGGCGCGGGCGATGGGGAAGGCATCCTGCAGCAGCCGTGGCTCCACACCGGCCAGCGGGCCGATGCGCAGCACGACCTTCTCCACGCTGCGCGCTGCGTTATCGCGCGCCACCTGCTCTACCTGCGCCAGCAAGGCCTGGCACACCGACAGCTCATGCATCGCTTTCCGCCAGGATCTGATCGAACAGCTGCCACGACTGGCGCGCGTCTTCCTCGCTAATCCGTTGTATGGCATAGCCCACATGCACGATGACGAAGTCGCCCACTGCCGGCATTTCATCCTGCAGCATGAACAGGCTGATGTCGCGCTCCACGCCCTTGGCGGCGGCGCGCGCGTTGAAGCCGTCGATGCCGATGATTTGCATGGGAATGCCGAGACACATGGTGGGGTATCCGCTCGCTGAGTCCCTGCGAGTATAGCCAGATCACCGGGACAACCCAACCGCTCGCCAAATGTCACAAACTGCGTCTATAGTTAGGCGGTCACAAGAATGGGTCATCACTCATTCGAGTGGGTTGAATCACCGCTTTCCCACCTGAGCGGGGTATAGGTCAAGGCCGCCGAGATGGAAATAAATCGCATTGCGGAAGCGCTCCCGATTGCGGAAACCTCTTGC